>JANNTF010000921.1:0-5326 GCA_031403455.1 Alphaproteobacteria bacterium
GGCCGCGCACACGCGATCGACGAAGAGACTCGTCTGAATCACGGTCACCACGCCCGGGAACAGGATGATCGACAGCAGGAGCGCGCCCACGCCGGTGACGATCTCGACGCCGGTCTTCACCCAGGCCGGCGATGCGGCCGGCAGCAGCGCCGCCAGCCAAGGCAGCGCGAACCACAGGATCGTCAACAGGGCGACGAAGGTGGCGAACGCGAGGGCGATCGAAAGCAGGAGCAGGCGACGCAGCGACGGCTCACGCAGCTGAGCGAGCGTCTTGGCGAAAGCGGCGATCATATCGACCGCGAGGAGACGGGCTGTACGGCCTTGCGCGCAAGCGAAATTCGCGGCGCGCGACTCGATTTCGGCAGGTCACCGTCGGGACGGCGTCAGAGCAGGCCCTTCTTGGCGGCACGACCGGCGAAAGTCCGTCCCTGGCGGTCATCGAGCGCGGCCAAAGCGGCGATCGTGAGCGGCGAGACCGCCTGATTCGAGAGGCCCTGGAGCACGGAGATACGGGTCTGAGCGGCGGCGAACAGCGTGCCGCCGCGAATGGCGCCGCTGCGCTCGGTGCGCGCGACGGCCGCGACGATGTCCGGCGCGACGGCCTGGCCCGTCGGCGCGGCGCCCTCGAAGCGCTTGGCGAACCGCGCATAGACCTCCTCGAGACTGCGCTGGCGGCCATCGGCGGCAAAGAAGACGTTGCGGTTGGCAGCCGCGGCCTCGGGCATGATCTCGGCCGCCGCTTGGGCAGGATTGGCTGCCTGGGCGGCGAGGAAGCGGCTCGCGCCCTGCGGCCCGAGGAAATGGGCCATGTAGAGATCGGTGGCGGCCGGGGCGCGGCCAAGCGTGGCGCGCAGATGATCCTGGTTGCCGCGCGTGTATTCAGCCGCCATCGCGGCCGCCATTTTGGGATCTTTGCGCAGCTCGAGGATCCGTTCGCGCATCGCCGGGTCGCTCACGCTGCGGCGTCCGGATGGACCGACGCTGATTGCTTCCGCGGCGTCGCCCAGGCCGTACTTGGCGCCGTGCTGGCGCACCATGTCGAACCAGGTGTTCTCGATGAACTGGTAGAGGCCGGTCGCCGAGGACGTCGCCGCTTTGGCGGTGGGGTCGAAGCTGCTCTCGGCTTCGGCTTGCCGGACCATGAAGTCGAACGATACGCCGGTGCGCTTGGCGGCGCTTTGGATGGCGTCTCGGATCTCGGGGGCGGCGCCGCGGCCGATCGGGGCAATGCTGGACATGCGCCGGTAATCTCGGCCTTCAGGCATGAAGGCTTCGTAAAATGTGCGGTATGGAACGTGCCTAACGCGCGCGCTGGTTCAGCGACTTCTGGACCTCGGCGATGCCAACGCGAATGGCCTCCGTGGCGACGACGCTGACCAGGCGTTGCGCGAGCTCGGGCGCGATCACGCCGTTCTCGCGCCGGCCGATACCGCCGGTTCCGACCGCGGGCATGACGGCGGGCAAGGGCCCGCCTGTCAGCACCTCGTGCGCGACCGACAAGCGGCCCGGCTGTGTCGAAAACAGGTCGAGGAAGAGCTTGGGCGTTTCGCCCGCGCGACCGCCCGCGCGGGCGCGGCTTTCGGCCAGGGCGTTGCGCTGCAGGATCTCGAGATTGCTGTCGCGCGACCGGCCCTCGTACGCGACCACCACGCCGGCGGCGAGGATCTCACGCACCACGATCTTCTTGGCGTCGCTGCCTTTGGTGTCGTAGCGGATCGCGAGTTCAGCAATGGTGATCGCCGGGGTGTTGGAGAAGCCCGGCGGATTGGCGATCGCGAGCGACGTCAGCGTCAGGATGGAGTCGGGCGCTTGGTCGGCCAGCCTGGCGCCGCCGACGCTCACGCGCACGCCCAGGGCCTTCGTGCCCTGCTGCTCGATCTCGACTCGGACGAGCTTGGGCAGATTGATGAAGACAAGGTAGAGCCCGACCGCGGATACGGTGAGCAGGACGATGCCGGCGACGAGGAACTTCTTGATCATGGCGGATACGCGCGAGTCTAGACGCGCCGGCGATTCGGCGTCACGCCGTCAGATCGCCGCGCCGGAGTGAGCATGCGCGGCCCGGTCCTGCTGGTCGCCGATCTCGGGGGCAGTTCGTTTCGTCTCGCGCTGTTCGGCCCGCACGGCGAGGAATTCGCACGCGTGCAGCACGCGCTGACGCTGGAGACCGAGGCGGATCCGGCCCTCTGGCTGGCCACATTCGATGCCCTCACCGCCGAAGCGCTCGCTGTCGCGGGAGATCCGCGCGTCGCGGCGATCGCGATCACGGCGTTCACGCGCACCGAAATCCATCTCGACCACGCCGGTCGGATCGTGCGCCCGGCGATCACGTTTCGCGACACGCGTGCGGACGCAGAAGCCACGGAGATCGATGCCCGGCTCGGCGCGCGCGGCGCCGTCACCGCCTTCTCGCCGCTCGCCCGCTTGGCCTGGCTGCGCCGCCACGAACCGCAGCGCTTCGCGCGCATCGCGCAAATCCTGCAACCCAAGGATTTCATCGCGTTCCACCTCACCGGCGTCGCGGCCAGCGATCCCGCTTCCAATGCGCCCTTGGTCGGCGAGACGCGCGGCTATCTGCGCGATCGCTTCGCCGCGGCCGGGCTCGAAATCGGGCTCTTTCCCGCGCTGCTGACGCCGGGCGTCGCGCTCGGCATCGTGCGCGACGGCCTGACCGGCGCTCTGGCCCGGCTGGCCGGCGCGCGCGTCGTCGTCGGTGCAATGGATACCTGGGCGGCGACGCTCGGGCTCGGCGCGCATCACCCGGGCCGCGCCTACAACCTCTCCGGCACGACCGAGGTGAATGGGTTGATGCTCGCCGCGCCGGCGCGGGCCGAAGGGCTGCTCGGCGTCGCCTGGGATGACGGGCTGTTCCATCTCGGTGGCCCGAGCCAGGCCGGCGCGGATTGCCTGGTGTGGTTCGCCGGGCTGACCAACACGACACCCGCAGCCGCGGTCGCGGCGGCGCGCGAGGTCGCGGTCGATGCGCCGGTGCCGCTGTTCCTGCCCTATCTTTCCGGCGAGCGCGTGCCGTTCTGGGATCCCCACCTGCGCGCCGGCTTCTGCGGATTGGGCCGCGACTGCTCGTTGGCGATGTTGGCGCGCGCGGTGATGGAAGGCGTGGCGTTCCATGACCGGCTGGTGTTCGCGCGCGCGATCGCGGCGTCGGGCGTGACGCCGGCGGAGATCCTGGTCGGCGGCGGCGGCGCGAGCGCCGATCTCTGGTGCCAGATCAAGGCGGATGCCCTGGGCCTCGACATGGCGAGGCCCGCGATCGACGAGGCCGGCTTGCGCGGCGCGCTCATCCTCGCCGGCGGGAAACCACCCGTGCCGCGCGTCGCGCGCTTCACACCCGATGCGGTGGCCCGCGCGGCGCTCGATCGTCGCTACGCGCGCTTCATCGACGAGATCGCCCGGATGCGCGCCCCGGCGCAGAATGTCTAGGATGCCGGCCCCCGTGATGAGCAACCAAGCCACCGATCAATTCCTCGAACGCTACGGCACCTGCCTGGCGCTCGCGCTGTTGTTTGCCGTCTTCGCCCTGACGGCGACGAATTTCCTGGCATCGGGGAATCTGTTGAACATCCTGCGCCAGGTGAGTTTTCTCGCGATCCTTGCGGTCGGCTTCACGTTGGCCCTGATCGTGGCCGAGCTCGATCTCTCCTTTGCCAATGTCTGCAGCCTCGGCGCAGTCTCGATGGGCGGCTTGCTCGCGCGGGATGTCTCCGTCGCGCTGGCGATTGCCGCGCCGCTCGTTGTCGGCATCGCCTTCGGGCTCGCCAACGGCATCGCCGTCACGCGCTTCAAGATCCCGTCGCTGATCGCGACGCTGGCCACCGGCACGATCGCCAATGGCGGTGCTTTCCTGATCACCGGCGGCATCGCCTATGTCAAACGCCCCCCCGCGAGCGTTCTGGCGCTGGGCCGCGGCGACATCCTGGGCGTGCCGGTGCTCGTGGTGTGGATGGTGATGGTGGCGGCGCTGGCGCATTTCGTGATCCGTTTCACGCGGCTCGGCGCGCACATGATCGCGACGGGCGAGGCGGAAGACGCGGCGCGCCTCGCCGGCATCGATGTACGGCGGATGAAGCAGCTCGGCCTGCTGCTCTCCGGGCTGCTCGCCGGCGTCACGGCCGTCGTGCTCGTCGCCGCGCTCGGCACCGCGGCGCCGACCATGGCCTATGATTTCCTGATGCGCGCGATCGCGGCCGTGCTGATCGGCATGACGACGATCGAGCCGGGCCGGCCCAATGTGCCGGGCACGCTGGTCGGCGTGCTGCTGATCGGCTGCCTCACCAACGGCCTCGTGCTGCTGGGTTACGAATATTACGTCCAGGATCTCGTGCTCGGCGCGATCATCCTGGTGTCAGTGGGATTGTCCGCGAGCCGGTTGAAGCGGGCGGCTTTCGGGCTGCATAAATGAAATCCAAACAGGGAGACGCTCGAGATCATGATCGACACGCAATCGCGCCGCACGGCGCTCAAGACCGGCGCCTTCGCCGCGACGCTCGCCGCCGCCGGCCAGGCCGGTGCGCAAACGCCGCTCAAGCTCGGCGTAGTCGCCTTCCAGATGTCCTCGGAGACGCATGCGCGCGTCGCCAACAGCGTCGATGCCGAGGCCAAGAAGAAAGGCTGGCAGGTCACGCTGCTGAATTCGCGCGGCAGCCAGCCCGAACATGTCGCGCAGATCGACAACCTCGTTCAGGCCGGCGTCAATGCGATGATCCTGTGCATGGCCAGGGTGAGCGAGGCGGAGAGTCATCTCGCGGCCGCCAAGGCGAAGGGCATCGCGATCATCACGGTCATGGCAAACACGACGCCGAGCGCGCTGTTCGACATCTCGGTCGATGACTTCGCCGCCGGCGCGCAGATCACGAACTACCTGCTCGCACGCATGAACTACGAGGGCGGCGTGCTCGCGCAGCGCTACGAGCAGAACGTCTCGACGCGCGCGCGCGGCAAGGTGTTCGACGCGGTCATGTCGGAGAATACCGGCGTGAAGCTGCTCGGCCAGCACGTGATGGCCAGGCCGCAGGGTTGGCAGGAAGACGTGCGCCAAGGCATGGAGACGCTGACCTTGCGCCATCAGGGCCAGTTCAAATCCGTGTGGACGGCGTTCGACGGCCAGGCCTTCATCATCGACGACATCCTGCAGGCGCGCGGCCTCAAGAAGGGCGAGGTGCTGCTCACCGGCGTCGATGGCGGGCAGGAGACGTTCAAGCGCATCCGCGATCCGCAGAGTCTGGTCACCGCGACCGTCGCCATCCCGTTCGAGAAGATGGGCGCGATCGCGGTCGATCTCGCCGACAAGATCGTCGTGCAGAAGCAA
>JANNTF010000922.1:0-3512 GCA_031403455.1 Alphaproteobacteria bacterium
GTTTGCGAAGCGCGTCACGCGGATCGCGCAGCACACCTCGCAGCAGTGCCTCTGGGCGCGTGGTGGCGTGGCGCGAATGATGCTTGTGACGTAACGCCGTGGACTCACCACCCCGGCGATCTCGCCTTCGCGAGATCGCCTGTCCCTCCTCATTCGAGGAGGGACGACGAGCACAGGCAGGCATTTCGCAAGGGAAATAGATGTGTGCATCCCGTAGCTCGAGTCGAGGAGGGGCGACAGTGGCGTACCCATTTGTGGCACGATCGATAAGTCTTGGTTCGCAAGCTCGCCTCGGGAGAACCTCATGACCGTCATGCTGCCGCCGTCCAAGCTGTTCATTGCCGGCGATTGGCGCGACGCCACCGATGGGCGCGCGATCGGCGTCGTCAATCCGTCGGATGGCGAGACGTTCACGACAATCGCGCGCGGACTCGCGCGCGACATCGATGCCGCCGTCAAGGCGGCGCGCGAAGCGGCCGGCGGCGCATGGGGACGGACGAGCGCGGTGGAGCGTGGCCGTCTCCTGATGAAGCTGGCGCGCGCGGTGCAAGATGACCACGACACGATCGCGCGGCTCGAATCGATCGACACCGGCAAGCCGCTCAAGCAGGGCCGCGCCGACGCGACCGCGCTGGCGCGATACTTCGAATATTACGGCGGCTGTGCCGACAAGCTGCACGGCGACACGATCCCGTTCATGGACGGCTATACCGTGATGACGTTCTGGGAGCCGCATGGCGTCACCGGCCACATCATCCCGTGGAACTATCCCTCGCAGATCTTCGGGCGCTCGGTCGGCGCCTCGCTCGCGGTCGGCAATGCTTGCGTGGTGAAGCCGGCCGAGGATGCCTGCCTCGCCATCCTGCGCATCACCGAACTCGCCGCGCAGGTCGGCTTCCCGCCGGGCGCGCTCAATGTCGTGACCGGCTATGGCGAGGAAGCCGGCGCCGCCCTGTCGGGCCATCCCGGAATCGATCACATCTCCTTCACCGGCAGCCCGGAGACCGGCGCGCTGGTGCAGATCGCGGCGGCGAAAAACAACAAGCAGGTCACGATGGAGCTCGGCGGCAAGTCGCCGCAGCTCGTCTTCGCCGATGCCGATCTCGATGCGGCGCTGCCGTTCCTCGTCAATGCGATCATCCAGAATGCGGGGCAGACCTGCTCGGCCGGCTCACGACTCCTGGTCGAGCAACCGGTTTACGAGCGCGTGATCGATGCCGTGGGCACGCGGTTTCGTGCGCTCAGAGTCGGCGCGTCGGACATGGATCTCGATGTCGGTCCGGTGATCAACAAGCAGCAGAAGGAGCGCGTCGAAGGTTTCCTCGACCGCGCCGCGAAAGACGGGCTCAAGCCCGCGGCGCAAGGGGCGATGGCGCCCAACACGCCCAAGGGCGGCTATTACGTGCTGCCAACCCTGGTCACCGATGTGCCGCCCGCGCACGAACTCGGCCAGCAGGAAGTCTTCGGGCCGGTGCTTGCGGCCACGTCGTTCACCGACGAGGCCGAGGCTCTGCGCATCGCCAACGGTACGGCGTATGGCCTGGTCGCGAGCGTGTGGACGCGCGACGGTGGGCGCCAGCTGCGCCTCGCGCGCGGGCTGCAGGCGGGTCAGGTCTTCGTGAACAATTACGGCGCCGGCGGTGGCATCGAATTGCCGTTCGGCGGCGTGAAGCGATCCGGGTTCGGCCGCGAGAAGGGCTTCGAGGCGCTCTATTCCTTCGCCACGCTCAAGACCGTGGCCGTGCGGCACGGCTGAACTTCGCACCGGCTCACGCCAGCGAATTGTAGATCCCGACGCTGGTGCGGCCATAGCCGCGGCCGATATGGGCGAGCCGGTCCCGCAGCAGCCGATGCGCGGCGGGAAGCGTGAAGAACGGCAGCGACGGATAGAGATGATGCTCGGCGTGGAACGGCATGTTCCACATCGTCAGCCGCACGAAGAAATTGGTGTAGGTCGTGCGCGTGTTGGTGAGGCCGTTGGCGTCCACGCTGCAGCCCGTATGCTCGGCCAGCAGATACGCGCGCATCAGCGGCTGGGCCAGCAGCATCGGCCCGATCCAATAGACGAGCACCAGATCGAAGCGGCCCCACACGGCGGCGACGGCGAGAATGCCGAGCGTCACCGCCAGCTGCGCGCGCGCACTCGCGACCACGCGCGCGGCCTGAGCCGGCGCAATGAAGGGGAAGCGCGCGCTGCGTCCGAGGGCCAGCAGACCGAGCGCGCGCAGGCGAATGGTCCAGGCCTGCCAGCCCGTGAGCCGCCAGAGATAACCCTGACGCGTGGTCGGTGCGGGGGTCGACAGCTCCGGATCGCGCGCCGGGTCTTGCGTGTGACGGTGATGGGCGAAATGGAGGAGCTGGTAGAAATGCCAGTTCAGCAGGATCGCCGCGCCGCAGAGCCAGCCGACCCACATGTTCACGCGACGGCTGTTGAACACCGTGAAATGCGAAGTCTCGTGCTCGGGTGCGAACAGGGCCAGCAGGATCCAGCCATGCAGCAGCATCGCCGGGCCGGCGAGGAACCAGGTCTCGCGACACGCGGCCAGCAAGGACGCGGAGCATGCCAACAAAGCGAGATGGCTCGCCATCTGCACCCATGCGCGTCTGTCGTCGCGCACGCTCAGGGCTTTCAGCTGGTCGGCGGCGATCAGCCGTGTCGGCGGATTGGCGAGTGCGTCGCCATCGGCCATCAATAGAGCTTCTCGCGATACGCCTGCTCGATGCGCTCCTCGACCTGGGGAATCGACTCGGTGGATTTGGCCTGCTCGATGATCATCCGGCCGAGCGAGGCAAGGGCCGTGCGTGGCACTTGCGCCGAGACATCCCAGAGCTTCGAACGCTTCAGCGCCTTGGCGCAATGCAGATAGGCTTCGCGGATCTCGACCACGATCGCGAGCTTGGGCAGCTTGCCCTGCACCGCCATGCGCGCGAGCAGCTCCGGATCGACGCTGAGCCGCGCGCGGCCATTCACGCGCAGCGTCTCGTCCACACCGGGCACGAAGAAGATCACCGCGATCTCGGGGTTCTCGACGATGTTCAACAGCGTATCGATGCGGTTGTTGCCCGGTCGATCGGGGATCACGAGCGTGCGGTCGTCGAGCACCTGCACGAAGCCCGGCGGATCGCCCTTGGGACTGGTATCCGCCTTGCCCGTGCGATCGGACGAGCCGATCACCAGGAACGGCGACAGCGCGATGAAGCGCTGGCAATGCTGATCGAGAGCGGGAATGACCTTGATCGACGCGAGGGTCGAAACAGGGCCGAAGAGCCCGAGCAATGCCTCGCGCGTCGCGATCACATGGCTCGTCGTCGGGTTCACATCATCCATGGTCGGGCATGATGCCAGCCGCCTGACCGGATTTCCACCTTGGACTCGGGCGCCGCGCTTGCGACGCGCGACCGGGTCGGCAATCCTCCGCGCCTCGATCTTGCGGAGGGAACGACAGGCCATGCGGCTCAAGGACAAGGTTGCGATCATTACCGGCGGTGGCTCGGGCTTCGGCGAGGGCATC
>JANNTF010000923.1:0-4802 GCA_031403455.1 Alphaproteobacteria bacterium
GAGCTAGGCGATTCACACATCTCTGAGGCTGTGCCCGCGCGCGATGGCTTTGAAGTATTCGAGGCCGTGCTTGAAGGTTATCGGGCCTGGGGGTTTGGAGCGCGGATAGCCATCCCAACCGCCGAGCTTTGCGATGATCCAGGCGGCCCAGGCGAGAGAAAGGCGCTGATGCGGGTTCTTCTGGAGTTCGGTCTTGCCCTCGAGAGTTGGGTTGAGGGCATCGAGGGTTTCGATCTCTTGCTCGGAGAAGGCGATGCTGGCCGCCTCATGGAGCCGGCCGTCGCGGGCCTGGACGAGTTGCAGAATGGTGGCGGCAGCCTGGGTTGCGATCGCGGTGAGCTTCATCATGCGCTCGGCGGTCGCAACCTGGCTGTCCTCGAGTTTGAGGCCGTGGGATTTGAGGACGCGGAAGAGCTGCTCGATCGTCCAGCGCTGCTTGTACCAGCCGACGATGCGCCAGGCAGCGACGGCATCGGGAACGGTGTGAGTGGTGAGCAGGTACCAATGCACGGGGTCGTGCCCGGGCGACGGCTCGAGTTCGACGACCTCGATCAACGTGAGCGCGATACCGGCGGGCAGATTGCGCGCCAGATGATCGGGCCGTGCGAGCGTGACCCGGCCAAAGCGCAGGCTCAGCCGCGCGCGCCGTGTCTGGACTTGCGCCTTGTGCCCGCGCAGCTCGATCTCGGCTGTGTCGGCGATCGCAAAGCCGGCGCCCGCGTCATAGAGGCTGCCACCGCCGACCAGACGGCGATCCTGCATGCTGCGGGTCAGCAGATGGAAGTTCGGCCCCGGCAGGCTGGCCCACTCGGCATAGATATCGCTCTCGCGATCGGCCACCACCGTCACACTCGCCGCCGTCGCCAGCACAGTCTTGGCGTGCTCGCCCGTCGTCAGCCAGCGCTGCGATTCCTTGTCCGCCAGCGAACGATCGCGATGCGCGACCGTCACCCGCTCCTCGCGGTTCCAGATCCGGCCACCCGTCAGCCCGAACAGATGGCCGCTCTCGGCGTCCAGCGCCACCATCGCGTGCAGCAGAAACCCATGGCCGTGGCCCTTGCCCACATCGCCCAGCTCGCGCCGCCGCGCTTCAGTCGTGCGCAGCGCGATCTCGCTCGTGTCCTGGATCGCCAGCACGTGCCGGCCATTCACCGCGCCGGCCGTCCGCTTACCCCAATGCTCGACCAGCGCCTCCAGCTTCACGTCCTCATTGTCGAGAAACCGGCCGAACTGGACGATCGCCGCACGCCGACCCTGCGCGATCCGTCGCAGGCACGAACTCGTGCGCAAAACCATGCCCTGGAGAAGCGATGCCCCCCTTTTTCGAGGCGCCGATCCCCAAGCAAACCCACAGACCAATCCATTGCCATGGCCACACCCCGCTGCATCAAGAGTGTGGCTCAGCGAATCACAGTGGCCCGCGTCGCGCAAAGTCCTTTCGCATCGCCTGAGCCAATCCGTCGCATCGCGATGTGTGCATCCCCTAGCTCGAGTCGAGGAGGGACGACTGAGCTGCGCAGCGATCGCGCGCCCGGGGGCATCGCAGGCTACGTCTTCTTGCTCGCCTCGTAACGCGCCTTGGTCTCGGCGTTCATCGGGTAGAGGCCCGGCAGCACGGCGCCGGCCTCGACCTCCTTCATGATCCAGCCCTCCATGTTCTCCTGCTCGGGGGCGTTGGCGAGCACGTAGTCGAGCAGGGCGACGGGGATCAGAACCGCGCCGTCATCGTCCACGACAACGATGTCGTCAGGGAAGACCGCGACGCCGCCGCAGCCGATCGGCTGCTGCCACGCGACGAACGTCAGTGCCGCAACCGACGGCGGCGACGCGCCGCCGCTGCACCACACCGGCAGCTCGGTCCCGAGCACGCCGGCGACGTCGCGCACCACGCCGTCGGTCACCAACCCGGCGACGCCGCGCTTCTTCATGCGCGCGCAGAGGATGTCGCCGAAGATGCCGGCATCGGTGATGCCCATCGCATCGGCGACCGCGATGCAGCCCGCCGGCATGGCTTCGATCGCGGCGCGCGTCGAGATCGGCGACGACCAGGATTCGGGCGTCGCGAGATCCTCGCGCGCCGGCACGAAGCGCAAGGTGAAGGCACGACCGACCAGGCGCGGCTGGCCTGATGCGAGCGGGCGCGTGCCGCGCATCCACACATTGCGCAGCCCCTTCTTGAGCAGCAGGGTCGTGATGGTGGCCGTGGAGATCGCGGCCAGCGTGTCGGTGACGTGCTTGTCGAGAGGCATTGCGTGCTCCTGCGCGGGGCGGCCCGAATGAGCGACCCTCAGACCTCGAAGTTTTGCGACAAATCGAGCATCGATGCGACTCCCAATGCGGCGCATTGGCGCTTTGTCGCCGATCCCGGGACGTGCTTCATTGCGTTCGCCCATCGCAGGGCGCGCATGTCGCCGTACGGAGGATTCGTCATGAATAGCTCAGGTTTGCTTGCTGGTTTCGCCGCCGCGCTCTGGACCATCGGCGTCGGCATGTCGCCTGCCCTGGCGCAGGAAGTCTGCGGCAATCGCGGTCAGCTCGACACGCTCTACTGCGACGATGACAAGGATCTCGTCGCCGATGTTCCCAAGGACCGCGCGAAATGGCGCGACCCGGCGACCCTGGTCTGGGCCTATTCCCCGGTCGAGGATCCGGCGATCTACGCGAATATCTTCAAGCCCTTCACCGATTACCTGACGCAATGCACCGGCAAGCGCCTGGTCTATTACCCCGTGCAGTCGAACTCGGCGGAGATCGAGGCGATGCGTTCCGGCCGGCTGCATATCGCCGGCTTCTCCACCGGGCCGACCGGCTTCGCGGTCAACATGGCCGGCGCGGTGCCGTTCGCGGCCAAGGGCACCGAGAAGGAGGTCCGCGGCTACAATCTGCTGGCGATCGTCAAGGCGTCGAGCCCCTATCAGAAACTCGCCGACCTCAAGGACAAGAAGGTCGCGCATACCTCGCCGTCGTCCAACTCCGGCAATCTTGCGCCGCGCGTGCTGTTTCCCGATCTCGGCCTGAAGCCGGATGCGGATTACAAGCCGCTGATGTCCGGCGGCCACGACAAATCGGTGCTCGGCGTGGTGTCCGGCGACTATGACATGGCCGCGGTCGCGTCCGATGTGTTCGAGCGCATGGCCACGCGCGGCACCACGAAGCTCGATGATTTCCGCATCATCTATCGCAGCCCGATCTTCCCGACCTCGTCTTTCGCCCATGCGCATGATCTGAAGCCGGAGCTCGCCAAGAAACTGACCGAGTGCTTCTACGCCTTCCGCTTTCCGGCCGAGATGACCAAGGAGTTCAACGGCGACGATCGCTTCTTTCCGATCAGCTACCAGAAGGATTGGGCCGTCGTGCGCGAAGTCGCGGAGAAATCCGGGACGCCGTACAACAAGGCGGCTTACGACGCCGAAGCGAAGCGCGACGCCGAAGCGGCGGCCAAGCGCGCGGCGACGCCCAAGCCTTGAAGCAGTGGGTGTCTGACGAACTCTCGAGAGAAGGAACGACGGCCATGACGGTGGATTTCTCGGCTTGGGCGTATCGCATCGGCGCGGTGGTGGCGATGGCCGTCGCGAGCTTCGCCGCAACGGCGCAGGAGGTTTGCGCGCAGCGTGGGCAGCTCGACACGCTCTATTGCGATGCCGACGGTGATCTGGTCGCCGACTCGCCGAAGGATCCGGCGAAGCAGAAAGATCCCTCCGCGTTGATCTTCGCCTACTCGCCCACCGAGAACCCGGCCGTCTATCAGCATGTCTATCAGCCGCTGATGGAGCATCTCGGCGCCTGCACCGGCAAGCGGATGCTCTACTTCCCGGTGCAGTCGAACACCGCGCAGATCGAAGCCTTCCGCGCGGGACGGCTGCACATCGCGCTGCTGGCGACCGGCGCCGTCGGTTTCGCCGTGAATCTCGCTGGCGCCGTGCCGATCGTCGCGCTCGGCTCGGAGCGTGGCATCGCGGGGTATCGCGTCTACGCGGTCGTCAAATCCGACTCGCCCTACCAGAAACTCGCGGATCTCAAAGGCAGGAAGGTCGCGCACACCGCGCCGTCCTCGAACTCCGGCAATCTCGCGCCGAGGGTGATGTTCCCCGATGCCGGGCTGAAGCCCGACGAGGATTACAAGCCGCTGATGTCGGGTGGCCACGACAAGTCGATCCTGGGCGTATCGCTGGGCGACTACGACATGGCGCCGGTCGCGTCGGATATTTTCGACCGCATGACCGCGCGCGGTCAGGTCAAGGCCGACGCGCTGCGGGTCATCTGGCGCAGCGAACTGTTCCCGACCTCGTCCTATTCGATCGCGCATGATCTCAAGCCGGCGCTCGCCAGCCGCGTGAAGGAATGCTTCCTCAACTACCAATTCACCGAGGAGATGAAGAAGGAATATGCCGGCGAGGATCGCTTCCTGCCGATGACCTACAAGGAGACCTGGCGCTCGATCCGCGAGGTCGCCGAGAAATCCGGCACGCCCTATAACCGCGCCGCCTATGATTCGGTCGCCAAGCGCGAGGCGGAAGCGGCCGCACAACGCCAACAGCAGGCACCCGCGCCACCGGCTCAACCCAAGCCGTGAGCGCTGCGCTCGTCATCCGCAATCTGCGCAAGGAGTATCGCGCGGGCGTTCCGGTTCTCAAGGACGTGTCGCTCGAGATCGGCGGCGAGGGGCTCACCGCGATCATCGGACCGTCCGGCACGGGCAAGTCGACGCTGATCCGCTGCATCAATCGGCTCGTCGATCCGACAGCGGGCGAGATCCTGTTCGGCGGTGAGGATCTCGCGCAGCTCAAGGGGCGGTCGCTGCG
>JANNTF010000924.1:0-3887 GCA_031403455.1 Alphaproteobacteria bacterium
ACTTCGGTCATCAGCACGACGTCGCGCGCGCGGTCCGCGTCCTGCAGGCTCGAGAGGCTCGGCGATAGCTGGTCGCCGAGTACGAAACGCAGACTAGTCATCCGCGCGTTCGTAACGTCGACCGGCCGCCATCGACGCCGATGACCTGGCCGGTGATCCAGCCGGCGGCAGACGACAGCAAGAAGCACGCGAGCGCCGCGGCATCTCTCGCTTCGCCCAGTCGCTGCAGGGGGTGTAGCCCGGCGATCGCTTTGGCCATCGTCTCATTGGCCGTCAGCTTGGCGGCCAGCGGGGTGCGGGTGAGACTCGGTGCGATGCAATTGACGCGGATCTTCGGAGCCAGTTCGGCCGCGAGCGCGAGGGTCAGGCCTTCGACCGCGCCCTTGGCGAGAGCGATGGTGGTGTGATTGGCGAAGCCCTGGCGCACGGCCACGGTGGAGAACAGCACGATGCCGGGCGCGGTGTCGGCGTCGCCGCGCAGCAGCGGCACGGCTGCCTTGACGGCCAGCGCCGCGCCGATGGCGTTGAGCTGGACGGCGTCGAGAAGCTCGGCGGCGGTGGTTTGCAGAAGCGGCTTCAGCACGATCGAGCCGGCGCAGTAGGCCAGGCCGGCGAGCCCCGCCGCGCCTGCCGTCGCTATCGCCGCCGCGAGGCCATCGGGGTCACGCGCATCGGCCAGCGACGTCGTGCATCCGAGCTTCGCGCCGGCGTCCTGTAGACGCGCGGCGTCATGACCGATCACGTGAACGGCATGTCCAGCCTCGACCAACAACCCAGCCAAGGCGGCGCCGATTCCGGTGGTACCGCCGACGATCATGATGGGAGGGTTCACGGGATGATCCTTGCGTTTCTCAAGGCGGAGAAACTAGACGCCGTTGCTGCCAAGGCAACCATGCGCGGCGATGGCGCGGTCGGATCGATCTGCCTATAGTCGAACGCATTCTTGCATGAAGGGTGCTGGCCATGAAGTCCCGTCGCCGCGTTCTCCGCTCCGGCCTCGCCGTATCACTCGGTGCGCTGACACTGGCGCTTGGTCTACCGCGCGCCTTTGCGTTCCGGATCGAGGAAGATCTCGGATCGCCGCGTGCGCTGACCCTGCTCAGCGCCTGCGAGACGCGCGCCGCTCATGAGCAGCAACTGGTCGACTTGATCGCGCAGCTCGAAGCGGTGCATGGCCGCGCGGCGGCGGTCGAGACGGCGACTGCGGCGAACTGCCGTCTCTGCGGCTGTCGCTTGTCGCAAGCCGCAAGCGAGACCGAGACGCCGCCCAGATTCTGATCTCCGTTCGAACCGCCTCGTTCCGCCGCGATCATGGTCAGACGCGCTCCATCGCGGGTGTCGGCGCCGCCGCCCGCGCCGCGCAAGTCGCGGGTGGCCGCGGCGACGCGCTTTCCCGATCCGCATCACGACCACGATGTGTGCGCCGCCACGGCGCTCGATGCGGCACAGACGCTCTGCGCGTCGCGCCGGGAACGGCTGACGCCCATCCGTCGCCAGGTGCTGACGATCGTCTGGCGCGGACATCAGCCGGTCGGCGCCTACGCGATCCTCGATGAGATGCGCCGTGCGGCCGGCAAGAGCATCGCGCCGCCGACCGTCTATCGCGCTCTCGAGTTTCTGCAGCTTCAGGGCTTCGTGCATCGCATCGAATCGTTGAACGCGTACATGGGCTGCCGTGATCCTGGCAAGCCGCACTGCGTTCAGTTCATGATCTGTCGAGCCTGCAAGACGGCCGTCGAACTGCATGATGACCGCATCGCCGACGCGCTGACGGCGGCCACGGCCGATGCGGGTTTCACGGTGCAGGAGCGCGTCGTGGAGATCAGCGGTCTGTGCACGCGCTGCGCCCAGCCGCGTGGTGCGTCGCCAGCGCCAGCGTGAGGACGACGACCGCGCCGGCCTGATGCGCGGCGCCAAGCGCGATGGGAACCGCATGGAGAAGCGTGATGATCCCGATCGCGACCTGCGCAAGAAGCGCCGCGCCGAGATACGAGGCGAGGCGGCGCGTCCGCCGGTCGGCGGCGCGCGCCTGCAGGCTGCCGACATAGGCGAGGCTCAGGACCAGCGTGGCGACCGCGAGCCAGCGATGGTTGAACTGCACGACGGCGACATTCTCGAACGCGTTGAGCCACCATGGCGAGAGGTCGGCATAGCCCGCGGGCACGAGACTTCCGTCCATCAGCGGAAAACTATTGTAGACGAATCCGGCATCGGTCCCCGCCACGAATGCGCCCGCAAGGATCGTCAGCGCGACCGCGCCGATGACCACGCGGCCAAAGCGCTGCAGACCGGCGCCGTTCAGGACCGGTCCCGCGGCGAGGTCGAGCGCCAGCCTCACGATCAACGCATAGATGATCAGCGCGAGTCCCAGATGGGTGGCCAGTCGGTAGGGGCTGACATCGGTGCGATCGACGAGACCGGACGCGACCATCCACCAGCCCACCGCGCCCTGGAGGCCGCCGAGAGCGAGGAGTCCGGCAAGCTTCCAGGCCAGGGCGCCGCGCACGCGGCCGGTCGCGATGAACCAGACGAAGGGGATCGCGAAGACCACCCCGATCAAGCGACCCCAGAGGCGATGCACATACTCCCACCAGAAGATCATCTTGAACTCGGCCAGCGTCATGTCGGCGTTCTTGGCGCTGAACTCCGGGATGCGCTGGTATTTCGCGAACTCCACGCGCCACGCCGCGTCCGAAAGCGGCGGTACCGCGCCGGTGACCGGCCGCCACTCGGTGATCGAAAGTCCCGACTCGGTCAGACGCGTGACGCCACCGATCACCACCATCGCGAAGATCATCGCCGCGCATATCCATAGCCAGCGCCGCACGGGTGCGTGCGCGGCATGAAACGCATCGGCGTGAACCACGGGGCGAGTGAGAAGCGTCACGAGAATTGGCGAGATAGAGCCAACAGCGCGGAGGGGCAAGCCTCTCGCGGACGCCATCGCTTGACCATGGCGGCCAGCTCTCGCTAGTTGTTCGCGTACGAACGAGTCCCGTCGCCAGGAGTGTGCCGTGCCGCCTGCTTCGACCGCCTTGCGTGCGCCTTCATCGGCCCCGACTTCTGCGTCCGCCAAGACGGATTACCGACTTGAGGAGCAGGCCGGCCATCTGATGCGCCGGGCGCATCAGCGTCATACGGCGCTGTTCCAGGACATCATGGGCGCGCTGGAGCTGACGCCGACGCAATTCGCGGCGCTCGCCAAGATCAAGGATCTGGGCGAGGTGACGCAGAATCTGCTCGGGCGGCTCACGGCGATGGATCCAGCGACGATCCAGGGCGTGGTCCAACGGCTTCATGCGCGCGGCTTCGTCGAGCGCCGCCCCGATCCGACCGATCGGCGCGTGATGGTGCTGAGCCTGACGGCCGGTGGTGCGCGTGCCGCGCGTGATGCGATCGCTCGGGGGCGCGAGATCACGCATGCCACGCTCGC
Organism: Alphaproteobacteria bacterium; assembly: GCA_031403455.1. GTDB lineage: Bacteria > Pseudomonadota > Alphaproteobacteria > CACIAM-22H2 > CACIAM-22H2 > CAIOSQ01. The sequence goes on from JANNTF010000924.1 coordinate 3,434, forward strand.
GCCGCTGACGCTGGCCGAGCAGCGGATCTTCGTCGACCTGTTGCGCAAGCTGAGCTGACTCCATGACCGGTCTGACGTTGAATTTCGGGCTGGGCTTTACGCAGCTCTACGAACGCGACGGCCTCGCGCAGCTCGATCGCAGCTTCATCGATTGGCTCAGTGCCGGCGATGTCGCGTTGGCCAACCGGCTGCTGGCGGCGCGCGCGGCGCCGCACACGATCGAGCTGCTCGCGGAATCGACCCTGCTCATCGATCTCGGCGGCCCGCTCGAGCGCTTCCTCGGCGAGGTCTTCGGCATCGCCGAGAATTTGGCGACGCTGAGCGCGACGAGCCGCAGCATCGATCCGATGTGGAGCGTGAAGCGTAATTTCGTCCAGCGCCGCGCGCTGAAGGCCTACAAGCCCGACGTGGCCGCGGGCTTCGACGGTCAGGCGCTGGCCGCTGCGCTCGAGAC
>JANNTF010000925.1:0-2495 GCA_031403455.1 Alphaproteobacteria bacterium
TCGCCCCATGACATCTGAATGGGCGCCGAGCCGGCATCCTTGAAGGTCCTGGTCGCAATGCTGTCGATCGTGCGCAGCTTCAGCCCCTTGAGATCCTCGATCGATCCAATTCGCGTCTTCGCCCAGACACCCGATGGCGTCCATGGCTCTCCGAACAGGAGTGTCTGGTTGGCCTTGTTAAAGGCTGCCTCATAATAAGGGCGCGTGATCTGGAACAGGGATTCGGTCTTCTCGATCGTCGGTGTCACGAACGGCAGCGTCTGCAGCGCGTAGATCGGCGCAAGCCCGATGATCTTGTCAAATGGTGTGCTGGCAAGTTGAATCGCGCCGTCGAGAACCGCTGTGTAGTGGTCACGCGACTTGTAGCCGAGCGATCCACCGAAATGCAGCGCTACCTCGATCCGGCCGCCACTGCGCTCCTTGAGCCGATCTGCAAAATACTTGTCGGCGAGTGCAGGAAGCGACGTAGCCGGATACTCGTTGGCCAGGTTGAGCTTGAACTCTTGCGCTTGCCCCTCCTGGGTTATCAGCATCCCCGTCAAGACACCGACAGCAAAGAACATCATGCGCTTCAACCCAACCATGATTCCCTCCCGTTACAGGCGATTAAGATACACCGAGTATTATTCGAGCGTGGATTTGTCGCTGTCAAGCCGAGCGCCCTGGCGCAGCGGCATACGCGGGAACGCGCCGTGCGACGCCTCTCAATGCCGAAGCAAGAATGCGTCAGCCAGCCAGAAAAACACCACACCCCGCGAGGTAAGAAATGAGATGTGAGCCCATTCTTCGGTATCGCCTCGAGACCTCGTTCCACGGAGGCAATTCATGATCCCAGGCAAGGGCAAGCGGCATCGGGCGCTCGATCGCGCCCATCGTCGCGCGAAGCGGTACGAGGCCGGTCGTGTTCGACAGAGCTCGATCAGGCCATCGTCGTCGATCCTCGGTCACACACCTCGGCTGAAGATCACCGCGATGTACGCGAAGCGCGGTCCGGAGAACCTCGTGAAGGGGCTCGCGGCGGTCGATCAATATTTGAAGGAGCTTCGTTCGCTGATCGAAGCGCGACCGACCGAATCCACACCGGAGCTTGTTTGCGGGTAGATTGCGGTCACGGACCGCCGGGACGAAATCGACAACCCCTTGGTCGGATTGGTGGAGCTGAACGGGATCGAACCGTCGACCTCCTCATTGCGAACGAGGCGCTCTCCCAGCTGAGCTACAGCCCCACCGTCACCGAGGGCGCGGATCATAGGGGCGACGCTTTGGGTGTCAAGCGCTCGAGGGCCTGCGGCGGATCTCCGGGAGTCGCCGAAAACGTCAAATGCTCCAATGCCTTGCCCGATTCACCGAGGCTCGTGTACGGTCTCGGCCTCTCGCGCGTTCAGCTCCATCGAGGCGCCTCCCATGCTTGCTCTTGCCCGGCTCGTCGACACCGTCATCTCGCTCTACATCTGGCTGCTGATTGCGCAAGCGGTGTTCTCCTGGCTGATCGCGTTCAACGTGATCAACACCTACAACCCATTCGTGTCGCGCGTGAGCGAGTTTCTGTGGCGCATCACCGAGCCCGCGTTGCGCCCCATCCGACGCTTCGTGCCGCAGATCGGTGGCGTCGACGTGTCACCGATCGTGCTGATCCTTCTGCTCTACTTCCTGCGCGATCTTATTCGCTACGATCTGGTGCCGGCGCTGGTGTGAGCGACACGATGCCGATCGCGCCGATGGCCGATGGCATCGTCGTGACCGTGCGTCTGACCCCGCGTGGCGGCCGCGATGCGCTCAACGGCGTCGCCATCGACGCGGCCGGGCGCGCGATGCTGCGTGCACGTGTGTCGGCGCCGCCCGAGGCGGGCGCCGCCAACGCCGCGTTGCTCGCACTCCTCGCGGACGCATTCGGCATCGCGAAGCGGACGCTGACGCTGGCGAGCGGCGCGACGCAACGCGTGAAGCGCGTGCACATCGCCGGCGATCCAGCGGCGCTCACCGCGCGCATCGGAAAATTGCTGGAGGCCTCATGACCGCAAGACTGCTCGATGGAAAGGCAATCGCCGCCGCCCTGCGCGGTCGGGTCGGCGCGGCGGTGCGCGCCCTGCCTGCGCCACCCGGCCTCGCCGTCGTCCTGGTCGGCGAGGATCTCGCGAGCGCGGTCTATGTCCGCAACAAGGCCACCGCGACACGCGAAGTCGGCATGCGATCGATCGAGCATCGTCTGCCCGCCGGCGTCGGCCAAGCCGATCTGCTGGCGCTCGTCGCTCGCCTCAATGCGGATGCCGAGATCGACGGCATCCTCGTGCAATTGCCGCTGCCGACGCAGATCGATGCGCAAGCGGTAATCGCCGCCATCGATCCCGCGAAGGACGTCGATGGCTTCCATGTCGTGAATGCCGGAAGGCTCGCGACGGGCGGTGACGCGCTGGTGCCCTGCACGCCGCGCGGCTGCATGATCCTCCTGCGCGAAGGTGGCATGTCCCTCGTTGGCGCCGAGGCGGTCGTGCTTG
>JANNTF010000926.1:0-8536 GCA_031403455.1 Alphaproteobacteria bacterium
CCGTCGAATGTCGAGGCGGTGTATTGCATCAGATAGCCGATGCCGCTGTTGGAGGCGACCATCTCGGACATCACCGAACCGACGAAGGCGAGGGTGATGGCGACCTTGAGGGACGCGAAGAAATACGGCATCGACCTTGGAATGCCGATCTTCGTCAGGATCTGGATCTTGCTCGCGCCGAGCGAACGCAGGACGTCCTGGAGTTCCGGCTCGATCGTCGCGTGTCCTGTCGCGACGTTCACGACGATGGGGAAGAACGAGATCAGGAATGCGGTGATGATCGCCGGCACCGTCCCGATGCCGAACCAGATCACGAGGATCGGCACGATCGCGACTTTTGGCACCGAATTGAAACCGATCATCATCGGATACACGGCATCGTAGACGGTGCGCGAGGCGCCCAATGCGATGCCCAGCGCCAATCCGAAGCCGACCGCCATGGCGAAACCCACGACCGTCGTGAACAACGTCTGCAACGCGTGCTGCGTGATCGGTCCGTAGGAATTCGTCAGCGCCATCGCGACGGCGCTCGGCGGCGGCAGCATGAAGGACGGAATCTCGAACACGCGGCAGGCGAGTTCCCAGACCACCAGCATGGCGGCCGGCAGACTCCAGGGCAGCGAGCGGATGATCATGGCGTGCATCAGACCTGCCTCTGCCGGGCGATCTGACCGCGCAGCGCATGCTCCATCTCGACGAAATCCGGTTTGAACGTATCGTCCAGGGTGCGCGGCCGCGCGAACGGCACCGTGGTGCGGCTGATCATGCGACCGGGCCGCGCGCTCATCACGAAGACGGTATCGGCGAGATAGATGGATTCGCGTAGATCATGGGTGATCAGCATCACCGTCGGCCGCTGCACGAGGAACAGTTTTTGCAGCACGTCCCAGAGTTCCTCGCGTGTGAAGGTGTCGAGCGCCCCGAACGGCTCGTCGAGCAGCAGGAGGTCGGGCGCGTGGATGAGCGCGCGGCACAGCGATGTGCGTTGCTGCATGCCGCCGGATAATTGCCAGGGGTATTTCTCCTCGAACCCGCTGAGGCCGACGGTGGCCAGCAACTGCTTGGCCTTGGCGACATAGGGGGCGGGGTCGCGCCGATACGCGCGCGCGTGCTGCGCCACGATCTCCAATGGCAGCAGCACGTTGTCGAGCGTCGTGCGCCAGGGCAGCAGCGTCGCCGCCTGGAAGGCCATGCCGCAGATCGGCAGTGGTCGTGTGACTCGATTGCCGGCCACGACGACCGAGCCTGTCGTGGCCGGGTGCAGGCCCGAGATCAGCTTGAGCAGCGTCGATTTTCCGCAGCCCGATGGTCCGACCACCGCCACGAACTCGCCCTTGCCGATCGTCACCGAGGCTTCGGCGAGCGCGAGCGTGCCAGCGTCACCTTGCCCGTAGCGCAGGCTCACCTTGTCCAGCGTGACGAAGCTCGCGGCGCCCGCAGGCGTGGGAACGGCCAAAGTCATTGCCGCGTGCTGGCCTCAGCGCGTGGCGTTGCGTTCTGCGCGCGGCGGCAGGTATTGCGGATCGAACACCTGCTCGGGCGTCACCTTGCGCTCCAGCCCGAAGCCTTCGCTCACCAGATCGATATTCTTCAGCAGACGGTCGCGACGGACATTGCCCAGGCCGTCCTTCTTCACGTCCTCGGTGATCATGCTGGTTCCGATCGCCATCATCAGGCGCTCGTATTCCAGATTTTCGTTGAGCAGGCTCTCGCGCTTCTTGACGGCCGCCACGGCGACGCGCGGTTCGGCGATCGTTTCCTGCATGCCACGCAGCGTGGCGCGCACGAAGCCGCCGACCACTTTGGGATTCGCCTTCGCATAGGCCGGCGAGACGATGATCGCGTTGGAGTAGAGATCGACGCCGTAGTCCCGATAGTAGAAGACGTTGAGCTTGCTCTCCTGCACGCCCAGGCTCCGCAACGCGAGCATCGAGGTGAAGCTGAACCCGGAGATCATGTCGGTCTGGCCCTGGGCCAGCATCGGCTCGCGCAGCGGCGGCGCCACATTGGCCCAGGTCACCGACTGGGGCGCGATGCCGTTGGCCTTGGCAAACAGCGAGAATAGTCGGAACGGCGTATCGAAGGACGGCGCTGCGGCCCTCTTGCCCGCGAGGTCCTTGGGCGTGGTGATGCCCTTGTCGCGCAGCGTGATGATCGCGAACGGGCCGGAATCGTAATACATCATCACGGCCAGGAGTTCCTTGCCCGGGTTCTTCGAGTTGAACTCGATCAGGGCATTGATGTCGCCGATGCCGATATCGTAGGCGCCCGAGGCGATCCGGTTGACCGTATCGGAGGAACCGCGGCCCGCATCGAGGGCGGTCAGGTTGATCCCCTCGCGCGCGTAGTGCCCGCGCTCGGCGGCGAGGAAGAACGGCGCGTGCGGCCCCTGGATCACGAAGTCGAGGGTGAACTTGACCGGGGTCTGCTGGGCGAACGCGGGGAACCCGGCCAGGCCGATAGCGGCGGTGAACGCCAGCGACGCGCGGCGGCAGATTGGTGGCATGGAAACTCTCCCTCGGATCGGTGATGGCGTCGCAGTTGACGATGCTTTCGAAGCAATCCGCATGCCAGGAAAGCGCTCGGCCGCACTCTAGGCGGCAGAGGAGGCGAGTCAATCACGGCCGCTGCACGCCGTCGGCGTGGACGCTGGCGTTGCTGCGACGTAAGAAGACGATCTCGCTTCGGGGATTGCCGATGGATCCACTCGTCCACGAATGGCTCAATCTGATCGTGCGCTGGGCGCATGTGCTGTTCGCCATCGCGTGGATCGGCTCCTCGTTCTATTTCATGTGGCTCGACGCGGCCCTGGAGCCGCCCGATCCGCCGCGCCCAGGCGTCGCGGGCGAACTCTGGTCGGTCCATGGCGGCGGCTTCTATCGCGTCGAGAAATTCGGGGTGGCGCCGCCATCGCTACCGCGTCGCCTGCATTGGTTCAAATGGGAGGCCGGGCTGACGTTCATTTCCGGCGCCCTGATGATGATCCTGGTTTTCTATGTCGGCATGGGCGGCGATGTGTTCGTGGACCCCTGGCTCGCCCGGTTCGGCGGCGTGGGCGCCGGCATCGGCTTCGCGGCGCTGATCATCGTGTCCTGGATCCTCTACGACCGGCTCTTCATGTCCGCATTCGGCCGCGCCGCGCCGTTGCAGGCGACGGGCGTCGGTTTCGTCGGACTGGTTGGCGTGATCTGGCTCCTCTGCGCGATCATGCAGCCACAGATCGCCTATGTGCATATCGGTGGGCTGATCGGCGCGCTGATGGTCGCCAATGTCTGGATGATCATCATCCCCAACCAGAGCATCATGGTCGCCGATGTGAAGGCGGGCCGCGCTCCGGATCCCGAGCGCGGTTTGCAGGGCAAGATCCGCTCCACGCACAACAGCTATCTGACCCTGCCGGTCGTGTTCATGATGTTGTCGAAGAATTTCTCCTCGACCTGGGGCAGCCGACAGAGCTGGCTGATCCTCACGGGGATCATCGTCGTGGGGGCGCTGGTGCGCCATTGGTTCATCCTGCATGACAAGGGGCGCACGCAGGAGGGATGGTGGATCTGGCCCGCGGCGCTGGCCGGCATGGTCGCGCTGTTCTTCGTCGCGCGGAGCGGGTGATGAGTGGTCGCTTGACGACCCATGTCCTCGACACGGCGCGAGGAGTCCCCGCCATCGGCGTGGACATCGCTTTGTTCAGGGTCGATGGCGAGGCGCGTCGTCTGCTGTTGCGCCAGCGCACCAACGCCCAGGGCCGGACCGATACCCCGATGCTCGAGGGAACGGCGATGCAGGCGGGTGCGTACGAGCTGGTGTTTGCGGTCGGCGCCTATTTCAGGTCGACCGGGATCGAGCTGAGTGATCCGCCGTTCCTGACGGATATCCCGCTGCGCTTCGCGGTCGCCGACGCCGCCGCCCATTATCACGTGCCGCTGCTCGTCAGCCCCTGGTCCTACATGACCTATCGCGGGAGCTGAACGGCCGGGGCGCGGCAAAGTCACGGATTGTCGCGGGTTGACATGGGCTTGGACCGGGCCAGTTCATCTCGTCGAGCGAGCGTACGCCCCATGGCGGCGTGATGCTCGATACGTCCCACGGTTCGCGTCGTTGCGTTGGGCGGCACGGGGCTGGCGGTGACTCAACGAGTCAGGGTGAGACATGGACTATCCGCAGACGACCCTCACGAAGGGGAATGATCCCGAAACACTCCAGCTTCGCGCCGCGACATCCCGACCCAGCCGCGCCGAAGCCGAGCAGGCCGTGCGTACCTTGCTGCGTTGGACCGGCGACGATCCCGATCGCGAGGGGCTGCTCGGCACGCCGGATCGCGTGGTGCGTGCCTACGAGGAATGGTTCGCCGGCTATGGCGAGGATCCGGTGGAGATCCTCGAGCGGACGTTCTCCGAGACCGCCGGCTACGACGAGATGGTGGTGCTGCGCGACATCCGGTTCGAATCGCATTGCGAACATCACATCGCGCCGGTCATCGGAGTCGCGCAGGTCGCCTATCTGCCCAACAAGCGGGTGGTGGGCATTTCAAAGCTCGCCCGCGTGATCGAACTCTATGCCAAGCGGCTGCAGATCCAGGAGAAGATGACCGCGCAGATCGCCGATGCGATCCAGGACGTGCTGCGTCCGCGCGGCGTTGCGGTGGTGGTGCGCGCGACGCATCAATGCATGACGACGCGTGGCATCCACAAGCCGGGCGTGAGCATGGTCACCAGCCGCATGCTCGGGGTGTTTCGCACCAACGAGTCGACGCGTCGCGAGTTCCTGGCGATGATCGGCGAAGGTCGCTACGACAAGAACGTCTGAGATTCGTCAGGCCTTCACCAAACCATCGAGCGCGCGCACGTCCCGGCTATCCGGGAAGACCGCGCGCTCGATGCCGTCGCGCGGCAGGCCGAGATGGGCGAGCAGCAGCGCCTTGAACACGGCGCGCATATCCGTGGTCGGCGCCAGATCGCGCCCCTGATGCAGCTTGTCCGCGGCGAGTCCGGGCCAAGTCCCGAGCACGCGTTGCCCGGCAACCGCGCCGCCGGCGAGCATCACGACCGATCCCGTTCCATGATCGGTGCCGCCCGTCCCGTTCTGTTGCGCCGTTCGACCGAACTCGGTCGCGACCACGACCACGCTCTGGCGCCACACCGGGCCAAGCGCGTCGCGCAACCCCGCCAATCCGTCGTCGAGAGCCTGGAGCATCTGCTTGAGCCGGGCGTTCTGCGCGGAATGCGTGTCCCAGCCACCGATGTCGAGGGCCGCGATGCGCGGACCGTCGGCCGATGCGAGCAGTTTGCCGATCGCCGTCGTTGTCGCACGGATCGCCTGCGCGCCACGCGCGTTGCCGCCCATCGACTTGCCGTCACCGAGCACGTCGTCGTTCATGGCGTGCGCGCGCATCCCCTCGGTGAAGGCAACATTGAATGCGGTGTCGGTCTTGTAGACCTGGGTCAGGAGCGACAGAAAGTCGCGATTGAGTTCCGGCATCGTCTGCGCCGCCCATGACCCGACCGGCACCGCGCCGCGCATCACCAGCGGCACGGTCTGGCCGACCGCCAGCCCGACGCGGGAGTCGCCGCGCGCCAGCAAGCCGAGTGCGCGGTTGAGCCAGCCATCGCTGGCGCCCCGCGCCCGCAGCGTGCCGTTCTCCAGCAGGTCCTGCGCATCGAAATGCGAGCGTTCGCGATAGGGCGTGGCGACGGCGTGGATGATCGCCGCGTCGCCGCCCTTGTACATCGCATGAAAGGCGCCCAGCGACGGATGCAGGCCGAACCGACCGTCGAGATCGAGCGCGCCCTCGGCGCTGCCGGGCTCGCCCGGCCCGAGCGTGGCGCGGAGTTGGCGATAGGCTGGATCGAAGAAGGGCGGAACCGCGGCGAGCCCATCGAGCGCGCCGCGCAGGATGATCAGCACGAAGCGCTTCTCCGTCGGCGCGGCGGCCAAGGCGACGCGCGGCACGGCTGCGCTTGCCAAGGTGGAGGCGAGCAGACCGAGTGAGGATCGGCGAGTGAGCGACATGAGCCTATCTCCGTTGGAATTCCGGGCTGGCGATCACGAGCGCGAGCGCATCGGTGCTCGAGGCGGCGCGCGAGAACCAGGTGCGTGTCTCCGGCCGTGCGGCGGGGCCGAGCGCCGTGTCGAGAACCGCCTGCGCATCACGGTCGCGACCCAGACGCGTGGCGAGCGCCATCGCCCACTCGGCGCGGCGCATCACCGATTCCGGTGCCAGCCATTGATCGGCGGTGTCCGGCCAGCCTGCGGGCGAGGGCGCGGCGAAGGGCGACTGACCGAGCGAACGCAAGCCGCCGAGCACGCGCAGCGGATCGGGCGTGATGGCGCAGGCGCGCAGCGCGGACACGACGAACTCATTGGGCGTCTTCACCTTGGTCAGCGGCGTGGCCCAAGCTTCGCGCGCCTCGACCAGCGTGCGCGCGACGGGTCCGAGATCGCCGTCGCTGTCGCTGAATGCCTTGGCGAGCCGGTCCACCAGCGCCGGCGGCGGCTTGTCGGCGATGAAATGGCGCACGAGCTTCGTCGCGATATGCCGCGCCGTGGACGGATGACGCGCCAGCATCTCCAGCGCGGCGATGCCTTCGCCCTCGCCGCTCTCCTCGAAACGGCGTCGGAGCAAAATTTTGCTGCCCGGCTCGTGGAATGGCGGACGAAAGACGAACGCGCCGGGGTTCTGATCCTCGTCGCGCGCGATCGACCAACCCGTGAGGATATGCGCGAAGGCGGTGACATCGGCCTGGGCATAGCCGCCTTCGACGCCGAGGGTGTGAAGCTCGAGGATTTCGCGTGCGAGATTCTCGTTGAGCCCGCGCTGGCGGCGCATGCCGATGCGCGAATTTGGGCCGATCGACTGCGCCTGATCGAGATAGACGAGCATGGCGGCGTGCCGCGCCACGGCGAGCAGCATGTCGCGGAATCGTCCCGTGACATGCGGCCTGATCGCCTCACGCTCGAACGGACCCGCGAGCGACAACACGATGGGGCGCTGCACGGAGACGGTGAAGTGGTTGGACCAGAACGCCACCAGCCTTTCATGGACCGGCTGGTCGCTCTCCACCTGTGCCAGGGTGCGCCGGCCGGCTTCCTCGACATAGGCCTGTCGGGCGCCCTGGCGGATGTTCTGTTCGACCGCCGCCGCGCCGCGTCGCACGATGCGCGTGAAATCGGCGGCGGCCTGCTGGCCGGTGCCAAGGCCGTCAAGCGCGCGTGGCATCGCGATGGGTCGCGCGAGCTGCGCCATCACCCAGGATTTCGGATCGCGCGCCACGATGTCGAGATCGCCCGGACGGGCGCCGAGGCCGAAGCGGGCCAGCGCGATGAAGGCGGGGGTGCTCATCGCCGTGCTCCACCTATGAACTCGCCGACGATCGCGCGGCGTGCGGTTGCGGGAAGATCGCCGATCGCATCGCTGATGGCGAGGTGGAAGACCTTCTGGATCGTCATGTTGCGCTCCCGCAATTCGGCGTAGATCTGATCCAGCCGCGCGCGATCGAGCGGATCCGCCGCGGCGATGTTGGTCAGCTGCTCGCGCGTCGCGCGCAGCTGCTGATTGGCGCGCTGGATCTCGCCGCGTCGCGCGGCCAGACGCTTCTCGACGTCGGCGCGGTGTTCCGCCGGAACATGCGCGAGCAACCGCTGGACGGCACCGCGCACCACGGCCTCGCCGCTCGGCGGCGCGGCGCGATGAGGCGCCGCCTCCACCTGCGGCTTGGCAGGCAGGCCACGCTCGCGCGTCCAGTCACCGACGACGATGCCGCCAAGGAACAGATTGATCGCGAGGGACGCGAACAGCGCGATCGCCACCACCCGCGCATTCATGGTCACAGCGATTCCTCCTCGATCATGATCATCAGCGCCAGCGCGTCCTCGGGATCGAGCGGGGCCGGTCCGCGCCCGATTCCGGTAACACCGATCGCGAATCCGAGCACGGCGGCGGCGGCCAGGCTGGCGGTGCGCGGCCAGAAGCTCGACCGCGTCTGCGCCACGCCTTGGCCGTGCTGCAGCGCCGATGCCGCGCGCGCAGCCGCCGCGACCGCCAGCGGATTGATCGTCAGCACCGGCGGCGGCGGATGCAGCGCCAGCGTCGCATCGAGATCGCGCGCGGCGGCGAGGTCGGCGCGCAGGCCCGGATCGGCCGCGATCAGGGCTCGCGCCGCGTCGCGTTCGTCGTCCGGCCAGCGCTGCGGCGCACTGCCATAGGCGTCAAGAATTGCACGGACACGTTCGGCTGAGATGGGCGCTTGGCTCATGCGGTCCTCTTCGCGGTGGGCGGCGCGAGATCACTCAACAGCTCGCGCAAGCTACGCCGCGCGCGAACCAGGAGCGACTCGAGCGCGCCGATATTGATCTCCAGGATCGCGGCCGCCTCGATATTGCTCATCTCCTCGAAATGGCACAGCGCGAGCGCCGCACGCTGCCGATCGGGCAGCGTCTCGACGGCGCGTTGGACGCGCTCGCGACGCTCGGCGGTGAGCATGGCTTCATCGCTGCGCGGCGTCGGATCGACGATCTCCGCTGCCGCCTCGATCGGTTCGCT
>JANNTF010000927.1:0-2841 GCA_031403455.1 Alphaproteobacteria bacterium
GAAGAGCGGCTAGTGACACCGGTCCGATTTGATAACGTCATAAGCGACTTCTCTATCTGTATTTTTATTCTTTACAAAAAAGCTGTTGATTATTTCACGAAAACCTCATCGGATTGACATTGCAAGCTTCACGTGCCAAGCAGAATGGTTTTGTACTGTGTTTCATGGATGATTTGAGAATTGTGCTGCGGTCACCCGTAGAAGGGTGGCGAATGGTACTGTGACCTCATTTGCCTCTTTTCCACGGGTTGCGGCTAAACCCGTTTTTAATCTATCTAAGAAGTACGGTACTGCTTTTTCGTGCCTTGATATCTCCCAGGGGGAAGTGGTGCCATATTGGGCGCCAGCGCATCGCGCGCGAGACGATGGAGATCTACGCCCCGCTGGCGGAGCGCATCGGGATGCGCAGGATTCAGGAGGAACTCGAGGACACGGCGTTCGCGGAACTCAACCCCGACGCGCGCCAGTCCATCGTCACGCGTTTGAAATTCTTGAGCGAACGCGGCGGCGATCTCGTCGCGCGGATCGTCGATCAGCTCAAGCGCGTGCTCACGGAGGACCAGGTCGACGTTGCGCTGTCCGGGCGCGAGAAGACGCCGCATTCGATCTGGCGCAAGATGCAGCGCAAGAATGTCGGCTTCGAGCAGCTATCGGACATCATGGCATTCCGTGTCGTGGTGAAGGACGTGCCGGATTGCTATCGCGCGCTGGGCGTCATTCATTCGCATTATCCGGTCGTGCCCGGGCGCTTCAAGGACTACATCTCCACGCCCAAGCCCAATGGCTATCGTTCTCTGCACACCGGTGTGATCGGACCCGAGCAGCAACGCATCGAGATCCAGATTCGCACGACCGACATGCATGCCGTCGCGGAATCCGGCGTCGCCGCACATTGGAGCTACGCCGAGGGTCGACCGTCGGGGAATGAGGGCAAGTCCTATCGCTGGTTGCGTGAGCTCTTGGACCTGCTGGAGCACGCGGCCGACCCGCAGGAATTCCTGGAGCACACCAAGCTCGAACTGTTCCAGGACCAGGTCTTCTGCTTCACGCCGAAGGGCGACCTGATCAATCTGCCGCGCGGCGCGACGATCGTCGATTTCGCCTACGCGGTGCATTCCGAAGTCGGAGATCATTGCGTCGGTGGGAAGATCAACGGACGCATGATGCCGTTGAAGACGCAGCTCGCGAATGGCGACCAGGTCGACGTGATCACCTCGAAGGCGCAGACGCCGTCGCCGCTGTGGGAGCGCTTCGTCTTCACGGGCAAGGCGCGTGCCCGGATCCGGCGGTTCATCCGGTCGCAGCAACGTGCGCAGTTCGTCACGCTGGGCCGTTCGATGCTGCAGAAGCTGTTCCAGAAGGAAGGCTACGAATTCGCCGATAAATCCGTCGAGAACGTGCTGCGCGGCTTCAAGTGCCAGTATCCCGACGATCTCTACGCGATGATCGGCGAGGGGCAGCTCATCGATCGCGACGTGTTCAGCGCGATCTTTCCAGGCATCACGCTGGCGACCGCGCCGAATGGCCTTGTGTCGCCGCGAATCCGGGCGCGCGCGAAGAGCGCCAAGGGGGCGAAGGGCGCCAACGGCGGCGTGCCGATCAAGGGGCTGATCCCTGGCGTGGCGATTCATTTCGCGGGGTGCTGCCATCCGTTGCCTGGCGATCGCATCGTCGGGATCTCCGCCGCGGGTCGCGGCGTGACGATCCACACCATCGATTGCGACACGCTGTCCCAGTTCACCGACCAGACCGATCGGTGGGTCGACGTTTCGTGGGAGAGTGACGCCGAGGGCGCCGGCCTGACGATCGGCCGTATCGCCCTCGTGGTCGCGAACGAACCGGGATCTCTCGGCGCCTTGTCGACGGTCATCGCCAAGAACGAAGGCAACATCACCAATCTTAAGATCGTCAACCGCACGCAGCAATTCTGGGAGATGGTCATCGACGTCGAGGTTCGTAACGTCAAGCACCTCACCAACGTCATCGCGGCGCTGCGCGCGACGCCCGCGATCAACGCCGTCGAACGCGCGCGCGGATGATCCTCGGTCTCGGTTCCGACATCGTCGATATCAGGCGCATCGCCGAGACGCTCGATCGCTTCGGCGACCGTTTCACCCATCGCCTCTTCACCGAAGGCGAGCGGCAGCGCTGCGATCGGCGCGCGGCACGGGCCGAAGGCTATGCCCGGCGATTTGCAGCCAAGGAAGCGTGCTCGAAGGCGCTGGGAACGGGGTTTCGGCGCGGCGTGTTCTGGCGCGACATGGAAGTCGTGAACCTGCCGTCCGGGCAGCCGACCATGAGGTTGGCGGGATCCGCGGCGTTGCACCTCGCGCGGCTGGTGCCGGCCGGTTTCCAACCGCTCATCCATGTTTCACTCACCGACGACCCGCCGATCGCGCAGGCGATCGTGATCATCTCGGCGGGGCCGCTCCAGGGCGAGCATGCTTGACATCCGCAGGGCCGACGGCCACTAAGCCGCAGGCCGAATCCCCCGCACTCCTTTTCCGCGACCGCCCGATGTTGAACGACCGATCCCGTACCGAGTCCGAGGGCGGCTTCCTCGAGACCGTGAAGACCGTCGTATGGGCTGTCGTCATCGCGGTGCTGATCCGGAGCTTCCTGTTCGAGCCCTTCACCATCCCCTCGGGATCGATGGTGCCGACCCTGCTCGTCGGCGATTTCGTCTTCGTCTCAAAATACAGTTACGGCTATAGCCGCTACTCGTTTCCGTTCGGCGTCGTGCCGATCGACGATCGCGTTTGGAAGAGCGAACCGCGTCGGGGCGACGTCGCCGTGTTCCGGCTGCCGACCAACCCCAGCGAGAACTACATCAAGCGGCTC
>JANNTF010000928.1:0-4010 GCA_031403455.1 Alphaproteobacteria bacterium
GGCCTACGAGGTGCCGGAGGGGTGATCCGCCGAGACCTGTTGCGCGCGGCGGGCGGCTGCCTGCCGCGCGCGCTGGGCTTCGGCGCGGCGATCGCGCCGGCGATCGCGTATGCGCAATCCGCCGCGCCGACATTCGCGATCGAAATCAAGGACGGCGCCGTCGCGCGGGCGCACCGCGTCTTGAAGGTCGATCAGGATGCGCAGGTTCGAATCCTGTGGTCGGCGGACCAGCCGATGACCGTGCACCTCGAAGGTTACGACATCTCGGTCATGCCGCGCCCCGACCGGCCGGTGGAGATGAGTTTCAAGGCCTACGCCACCGGACGGTTTCCGGTTCACGCGCATGCCGGCGATGCCGGCGCGCGGCCGGGGACTCATGCGCACGGGCGTGGGACGCTGTTGCGGCTCGAAGTGCACCCGAAGTGACGCGATGCCGCCGCGCGGCGATGCAGGCATGGATGCTCGGCGCGCTGATCGGCGCTGCGCATCCGGCCTGCGCGCATGCTCTGGGTGAGCGCTACGAACTACCCGCGCCGGTCTGGCTCTTCGTGCTGGGCGGCGCGCTCACCGTGACGGTCACATTCCTCATCGTCGCCGCGTTCGCGCGGGCGGGCGCCGAGAGATACGCCGAAGCGCATCACGATCTCTCGACCACGATGCTTGGCCGCGTGCTGGGCCATCACGCGACTCTCGCCATCGTGAAGGCGGTCGGGGTCGCGCTCCTGATGTTGGCGCTCCTCGCCGGCACCTTTGGCGCCACCGATCCGAACCGCAATATCGCGCCGACGCTGGTGTGGATCTGGTGGTGGGTCGGGCTCTCGTATTTCGCGATGCTGATCGGCGATGTGTGGCCGGTACTCAACCCGTGGCGCACGCTCTTCGACTGCGTCGTACGTCGCCGCGACCCGGGCCGTCGGACTCGCGCGCCGGCACGACCAGGGACCTGGCCAGCGCTGGCGTTGCTCCTGGTCTTCGGCTGGATCGAGCTCGTCTTCCCGTTCAAGGCGAGCCCACGGGTCCTCGCCGGACTCATCGCGCTCTACAGCCTCGTCACCTGGATCGGCATGGCCCGGTGCGGCAGCGACACGTGGCTCACGCGGGTCGATCCGTTCGCGCGCGCCTTTGACCTGCTCGCGCGTTTCGCGCCGTTCGGTCCGTGCGCAACGGGCGGCATTGCGATCAGGCCTTACGCGGCTGGATTGATGAACGCCCGGCGGCCGCGGCTCGACGCCGCAGGGGTCGGCTTCATCATCGCGATGCTCGCCATCGTGCTCTTCGATGGATTGCTGGGCAGCAGCCACTGGGTGGCGATCGAAGATGCCGCGCACGCGATCAATCCCAGGCTCGGTGATGTCGGCTGGATCCTTGTCCACAGCGCCGGACTGCTTGGCACCTGGCTGCTCTTCCTCGGTCTGTTTTATCTGGCGGCGACATTGGCGCGGCGGATGGCGCGCGGCGGCGGGTCGGTCAACGAGATCGCGGCAATCTTTGCGCTGGCGCTGGTTCCGATCGCCATCGGCTATCATTTCGCGCACACGTTCACCTACCTGCTGGTGCAGGGACAGAGCACCATCGCCTTGATCTCCGATCCGTTCGGCTGGGGCTGGAATCTCTTCGGCACCCGCGATCGCAAGATCGACCTCACGATCATCAAGACCAAGACGGCCTGGTATCTCGCCTTCGGTGCGATCGTCATCGGCCATGCGGTGTCGGTCTATCTCGCGCATATCGCGGCCGAGCGACATTTCGCATCGCGCGGCGCGGCGTTGCGCGCGCTCGTGCCGATGACGATCCTGATGATCGTCTACACCGTGATCAGTCTGCAGATTCTTGCCGAGCCGCTGGTCCGCTACTCGGGCCCGCAGGAGACGATCATCTGAGCGATCATGCGCGCGGCGGCCAGACGCGTGCACAGCGCCTGAGGCGTCGGCGCCGGTGTCCGGACCACGGGGGGACGCACCTCCTGGGGTACGTCCCCTCGTCGGCTAGCGCTTCTTCGCGGGCGCCGCCGGTGCGGTCTTCGTCTTGGCGGCCGCGAAGGGCGAGGCGGCAGCGATGACCTTCACCTTCGCCTGCTTGGGCTTCTTGGCTTCGCGATTGCCGCGCATCTGACCTTTTGCCATCTCGTGTCTCCTCCAGGGGTTCCGACGCGCAACATCCTACACACCTCGCGCGCGTCGCCGCATCGGGAGAGTTTGGCGGTTCTCACTCCGCCGCGATCGCCAATCGAGGTCGATCCGCCGCGAGCGGCGCCGCTGCGGGCGCGGTCTCCGCCGCCACCCGGAACCACGCCGCGTAGAGCGCGGGAAGGAAGAGCAGCGTCAGCACCGTCGCGACGGCCAGACCGCCCATGATCGCGACCGCCATCGGCGCCCAGAAACTGCTCTGAGCGAGCGGGATCATCGCCAGGATGGCGGCCAATGCCGTGAGCACGATCGGGCGCGCGCGCCGGACGGTGGCATCGATGATCGCCTGGTGCGGCGGATGTCCCTCGGCGATGTCCTGCTCGATCTGAGCGACCAGGATCACCGAGTTGCGCATGATCATGCCGGCCAGCGCGATCAGCCCGAGCATGGCGACGAAGCCGAAGGGCAGGCCGCTCGCCAGCAGGGCGATGGTGACGCCGATCATGCCGAGCGGCGCGGTGAGGACGACGAGGGCCATGCGCTGAAAACTGCGCAGCTGGATCATCAGGACGGCGAGCATCAGCAGCAGCATGACCGGCAGGACGGCGACGATCGAGCGCTGGCTCTTCACGCTTTCCTCGACGGCGCCGCCGGTGTCGATGCGATAGCCCGCGGGCAGCCGCGCGCGCAGCTTGCCCAGCGCGGCCTCGATCTGGGCGGTGACCACCGGCGCCTGTGTCGCGTCCCGGATATCCGCGCGCACGGCGAGCATGGTTTCGCGATTGCGCCGCCACAGCACGGCCTCTTCGAGCGCGACGCTCGGCCGCACGATCTGACCAAGCGGCACGGCGCGGCCGCTCGCCGTCGTCAGGTTGATGTCCGCGATGGCGCCGAGCGCGAGCCGTTCCTCGGGCACGGCCCGCACGACGATGTCGACGAGATCCCCGCCTTCGCGCAGCTGGGTCGCGCGCGTCCCCGACAGCAGCGTCGCCAGCGCGCTGGCGATGTCCTGCGGGTCGAGTCCGAGCTGGCGGATACGCGCGCGGTCGAGCTCGAGGCGCATGCTGCGGGCCAGCTCGCCCCATTCGAGATTGACGTCGTGGGTATGCGGGTTCGCGCGCATCACGTCGCGCAGGTCGCCGGCAATCGCGCGAATGATCCGGGGATCGCCGCCGATGACGCGAAACTGCACGGGATAGCCGACCGGCGGGCCGTTCTCCAGCCGCGCCACACGTCCGCGCAGATCAGGATGATCCTGATCGAGATCCGCGCGCAGCCGGGCGAAGAGACGTTCGCGCGCCGCATTGTCCCGCGCGACCAGGACGAGCTGCGCGAAATTCGCGCTGCGCAGCTCCGGATTGAGCGGCAGGTAGAAGCGCGGCGTCCCACCGCCGATATAGGTCGCGACGCTCGTCACGTCGTCGTCGCGGCGGAGCATCGCCTCGACGCGCTGCGCGGCCGCTTCGGTCGCCGCGAAATTCGAGCCTTCGGCGAGACGCAGATCGACGATCAGCTCGGGGCGATTGGCCGAGGGGAAGAATTGCTGCGGCACCAGCGCGAAGCCGGCGACGGATGCGACGAACGCGGCGCCGGTCACGGCGATGCTCGTCATGCGCCAACGCACGCACAGCGCAACCACGCGGCGCAAGCCGCGATAGATGCCGTGCGGCGGCGGCGCTGGCGCGGTGATCGCGTGCGGCGCGGGCGCCCGCAGCAGGGTATGGCCGAGAAACGGCGTGAACACCACGGCGACGACCCACGAGATCAGCAGGGCGAAGCCGACGACCCAGAAGATCGAATTCGTGTACTCGCCGGCCGTCGATCTGGCGAAGCCCACGGGGACGAAGCCGATCGCGGTCACCAGCGTGCCCGTCAGCATCGGGA
>JANNTF010000929.1:0-3530 GCA_031403455.1 Alphaproteobacteria bacterium
CATCACATGCAGTCCCATCATCATCATCCGCGCCACCCAGAAGAAGATGATGTCGAGCCCGGTCACCAGCACGTCGGTCGGGTAGTAGCGCGACAGCGCCTTCGTCTGCTCCGGCCAACCGAGCGTCGAGAACGGCCACAGCGCCGATGAAAACCACGTGTCGAGAACGTCCTGATCGCGGGTCAGCGCAACCGTCTTGCCGTAGTGACGCGTGGCCTGAGCGGCGGCTCCGGCTTCGTCGTAATCCACGAACACGACGCCGTCCGGCCCATACCAGGCCGGCACCTGATGACCCCACCAGAGCTGCCGAGAGATGCACCACGGCTCGATGTTGCGCATCCAGTGGAAGTAGGTCTTCTCCCAGCTCTGCGGCACGAACACCGTTCGTCCCGCCTCGACGGCCGCGATCGCGGGCTGCGCGAGAGTCTTGGCGTCGACGTACCATTGGGTCGTGAGCCATGGCTCGATCGGCACGCCGCTGCGATCGCCATGCGGCACCATGTGCGTGTGCGGCTCGACCTTGGTCAGAAACGCTTGCGCTTCGAGATCGGCGACGACGCGCTTGCGCGCCTCGAATCTGTCCAGACCGCGATAGGGTTGCGCCGCGTCGTCGGCGATCCGCCCATCCGCGGTCAGCACGTTGATCGCCACCAAGCCGTGGCGCTTGCCGACCTCGAAATCGTTGAAGTCATGCGCCGGCGTGATCTTGACCGCGCCGGTGCCCTTCTCCGGATCGCAATACGTGTCGGCAACGATCGGGATCCTCCGGCCCACCAGGGGCAAGATCGCCGTCTTCCCGATCAATCCGCGCCAGCGCTCATCGTCGGGATGGACGGCCACCGCGGTGTCCCCGAGCATCGTCTCCGGACGCGTCGTCGCCACCGTGATGAAGGTGCCGGGCAACTCGTCGATGGGATAGCGCACATGCCAGAGCGAACCTCGGATCTCGCGCTGCTCGACCTCCAGATCGGAGATGGCCGTGTGCAATTTAGGATCCCAATTGACCAGCCGTGCATCGCGATAGATCAACCCCTGACGATGAAGCTCGACGAAGACGCGCAGCACGGCCTTCGACAGACCCTCGTCCATCGTGAAACGCTCGCGCGACCAATCGACCGATGCGCCCAATCGCCGGAGCTGCCGCGTGATGGTGCCACCCGACTCGGCTTTCCACTCCCAGACTTTCGCGAGAAATTCCTCGCGACCGATCCTCTGTGCGTTGGCGCCCGGCACCGCACCTTGCCGGGCCAGGTCGATTCCCTTCGCCGCCAATTGGCGTTCCACCACCATCTGCGTGGCGATGCCGGCATGATCGGTTCCGGGCTGCCAGAGCACGTCGTCGCCGTTCATGCGCCGCCACCGCACCAGCACGTCTTGCAGCGTATTGTTGAGGGCATGCCCCATGTGGAGGCTGCCGGTCACATTGGGCGGTGGGATGACGATCGCGTAGGGCTTGCCGTCACTGCGGCCACAGGCAAAGGCCCCGGACTCCTCCCAGCGCGTCACCCACCGCGCTTCGGCGGTCGCGGGGTCATAGGTCCTGTCGAGCGCCTGCGCCGACTCGCGCGCGCCTTCTATCTCCTGGGAACTCACGTAACCCCGTATCGTACGGGCGCCGCCACCTGGCGTGCCGCACGCCTCTATTCGATGTTGCGAGCAATCCGCTGGATCTCGCGCTGAACCATACGCTCCACCATGGGCGTCAGATTCTGATCGAGCCAAGCCTTGAGAATCGGGCGGATCTCCTCGCGTACGATCGACTCGATTGTGGCGCCCGGATTTCCCAAGCCCATCGGGTTTTCATTCATCCCACGCTCCGTCTGTCGCTTGGCCGACATGAGGCTCGAAAGCGAGCCAGTCGCAGCGGCGGCCACATTCACTGAGACGAGAGAATCGTCGCCGCTCTCGATAGCGGGCGCCGCAGCGGGCGCGGGTCTTGGCAGCGGAGCCGGTTCCTCCACCATCTCGGTGAGTTCGAGGACATCGCTCTCTTGCGACCCCGGTGCGGCCGGGACTGGCGCCGGCGCCGCCGCCACTGGCGGCGATGGCGCGACGATCGGCGCAGATACCGGAATGGGCGCCGCGACCGGGGCGACAACTGGAGTTGGAGCGGCCGCAGCCTTCGCTGGCTCGCCATCTTCGGAAATGATGCGTCGGATGGACGCCAGGATCTCCTCCATCGAGGGTTCGCCCTGTGCGGCCGGCTTTGCTTTCGGATCGTTCATCTCAGGTCCTCGTGCGGGCTCGACCAATTGCTCTGCGCCGCTTGCTCAGCGCCGCTTCGAAGTGTCGTCGCCGCTGATACTGGTGCCCCACCACTTACCGCGTGTCTCGCTGTAATTCACCGTCGGATCATACAATTCAACATCGAGCGCGAGTTTGATGGCCGTCAACTGGCCGGTCGCCGCCGCCAATTGGTAGGCGGCGACGACCTCGTCACGCTGCGACTGAACGAAGTTGACCTTCGCATTCAGCAGTTCCTGTTCGGCGTCCAAGACGTCCAGAACGGTCCGCGAACCGACCCGGGATTCCTGCGTTACGCCATCCAGCGCGACCTGTGCCGCACGGATCTGGGATTGGATTGCCTGCATGCGCGCACGCGCAGTGCTCAAGGCCTCCCAAGCGCGGGTCGTATCCTCGAGCGCGCGACGTCGCGCATCGTCGATCTCCAGACGACGCTGGCCCGCCGTCTGCTTCGCCTCGCGCACACGAGCCTCGACCTGGCCCTGCTGATAGAGCGGCACGGCGACCACGACGGACACGCTCGCCGTGTCGCGATCGAACCCGCGGGTTTGCGTTTCCTCGGCGCGCACCAGACTGCCCTGAAGATTGACGGTCGGCAGCAGTTCGCCTGCAACCGCGTCGACGGTATCCTGCGCCGCCCGTTCGTTGAACACGGCGGAGAGCAGAGTCGGATTCTCGGCGACCAGCTGGGTCGCCTGAGCTTCGGAGGTCGGCAGGGTCGGCGGCAGTCGCGCTGGCTGCAAGCGCCCCGGCGGTTCACCGACCACGCGCTGATAATTCGCGCGCGACGATGTCAGATTGCCTTCGGACTGAATGCGATCCGCGCGCGCGCGCGCGACGCGCGCATCCGCTTGCGCAACGTCGGTGCGGGTCACTTCCCCCACCTGGAATCGATCGCGCGTGGCCGAGAGCTGGCGATTCAGCACCTGTTCGTTGTTAACGTTAAGATCGAGAACCGCGGCATCGCGAATGAGATTGGTGTAGGCCGTGGCTGCTTCGAGCAGCACCTGTTGCTCGATGACCTGCAACTGGGCACGGCCACGCTGGACGTTGTTTTCGGCGCGGCTGGTCTCGGCCACGGTGCGGCAGCCGCGATAGAGCGGCTGGCGGATCGTCGCCGAAGCCGTCGCCGGCGTCCGAACACGCTCGTTCCGGTTGATGATCTTGTCGGTCGACGTATCGGTCGTGCGGCTCCAGTCGCGCGCCTTGCCGATGTCGCCCGAGAACGAGATGCTCGGCCGCCAGTTGGACAGCGCTTGCGCGACCTGCTCATCCGTTGCACGCAG
>JANNTF010000930.1:0-11341 GCA_031403455.1 Alphaproteobacteria bacterium
CGGGCGACAGGCTGTAGGACGTACGCAGATGCCGCTTGAGCATCTTCAGCTTCTTGCCGTCCTCGAGGCAGACGATGTGATCAGCCGAGACGGATTTCTTTATCGGGACCGCCGGAATCAGATCGCCGGGGGCCGTGCCTCCGGGAATATCCAGTGCGACGAGGGATGCATGGATCGTCTTGATCAATTCGCCAAGCTGCGAGGCTGCGACGGGATTGTTCCCCACATAGGCGGCCGCCACTTCGGCCGTCATGCGCAAGAGTTCCTGCTGTAATGGGGACGGCGATCCTTCTGTCATGGTGAGCCTGTATTGAATTGGGGACACGGAATAGTGTCCACGTCTTGTGAATTAGGGCGGTGATTTCTGCAAGGCAAATGGCACTCGAGGGCTGGGGAATTGAGGGCGATCGAGCTCACGCGACGTCGAGATGTCGCGGCAAGACCCCTTGGTCGCCGAACCAGTTCACTGCGGCGATGCCAATTCATCACAGGCGCCGTGACCCGATAGAACCCGCCATGCTTGGTGGCGCGTTGTTGCGTTTCGACCACATATGGTAGCGTCTTCAACGCGCTGTTTCTCTGACCTCAGGGCTGTCATGTCGAACGCTGTGATTGCGATCGCGTGCGACCACGCGGGACTCGCACTGAAGCGCGAGCTCGTGGGCACGCTGGAGGCGACTGGCTTCACAGTCGTCGATCTCGGTACGCACGGACCCGAGCGCGTCGATTATCCCGATTTCGCCGATGTCTTGGCGCAAGCCATGCTGGAGGGACGCGCCGACCGCGGCGTGTTGATCTGCGGCACCGGCATCGGCATCTCGATCGCCGCGAATCGCCACGCGCATATCCGTGCCGCGCTGTGCCATGACGTGACGACGGCGCGGCTGTCGCGTGAGCACAACGACGCGAACGTTCTCGCCCTCGGCGCGCGAACGACAGGACTCGAAGTCGCAACAGATTGCCTCGCTATCTTCCTTCGAACGCCATTCGCTGGCGATCGGCACAGCGGACGGGTCGCGAAGCTGAGCCGCCCGCGCAACGCCGTTCCTGCCTGAGTTCGACTTCTTCCCGCCCGCGTCCCAAAGAGAGATATGACCGTGTCATCACCCACAGCCGCACCGATCTCTGCGCAGTTTTTCGGCTCCGGCCTGGCGGCCGCGGATGCCGAGATTTTTGGCTCGATCCGCCATGAGCTGGCACGTCAGCAGGAGCAGATCGAACTGATCGCGTCGGAGAACATCGTCAGCCGAGCGGTGCTCGAGGCGCAGGGTTCCGTGCTGACCAACAAATACGCGGAGGGCTATCCGGGCCGTCGATACTACGGCGGCTGCGAATATGTCGACGTCGCCGAACGGTTGGCGATCGAGCGTGCGTGCCGCCTGTTCGGCTGCAGCTTCGCGAACGTGCAACCACATTCCGGCGCGCAAGCCAATCAGGCTGTGTTCATGGCGCTGCTCCAGCCCGGCGATACGATCCTCGGCATGTCGCTCGCGGCCGGCGGCCATCTCACCCACGGCGCATCCGCAAATCAATCCGGGAAGTGGTTCAAGGCGATTCAGTATGGCGTGCGGCGCGAGGATCATCTGATCGATTACGACGAGGTCGCGCGGCTGGCGGACGAGCATCGCCCCAAGCTCATCATCGCCGGCGGCTCGGCTTATCCGCGCGTGATCGATTTCGCACGGTTCAGGGCGATCGCCGATTCGGTCGGTGCGCGCTTGATGGTCGACATGGCGCATTTCGCCGGGCTCGTCGCCGGGCATGCGCATCCGAGCCCGCTGCCGCATGCGCATGTCGTCACGACCACGACGCACAAGACGCTGCGCGGTCCGCGTGGCGGCATGGTGCTGTCGAACGACATGGAGTTGGGCAAGAAGATCAATTCGGCCGTGTTCCCCGGTCTCCAGGGCGGGCCGCTCATGCATGTCATTGCCGCGAAGGCTGTCGCGTTCGGCGAGGCGTTGGCGCCCAGCTTCGAATCCTACGCGCACGCGATCATCGCCAACGCCCGTGCGCTCGCCGCGACCTTGGCGACACGTGGCTCGGCGATCGTGTCGGGCGGCACGGACACCCATCTCATGCTCGTGGATCTCCGCCCCAAGAGGCTCACCGGCAAGGCGGCCGAGGTGAGCCTCGAGCGCGCTGGCATCACGTGCAACAAGAACGGCGTGCCGTTCGATCCGGAAAAACCCACGCTGACGTCCGGCGTCCGCCTGGGAACGCCGGCAGGCACCACGCGCGGTTTCGGGGTCTCGGAGTTCCAGCTCGTCGGCGAGTTGATCGATGATGTGTTGACCGCCTTGTCGCGCAACCCCGATGGCGACGCGCAAGTTGAGCAAGCGGTCCGCGAGAAAGTACGGCAGATCTGTCGGCGCTTCCCGATCTACCAGGGGTTTTGACGACGAGACAGCAAGAGGCAAGGGGGATTCATGCGCTGCCCGTTCTGCGGACATGACGACACGCAAGTGAAGGATTCACGTCCGACCGAGGACGGTTCGGCAATTCGCCGGCGCCGCTTCTGCCCGGCCTGCGGTTCGCGCTTCACGACTTTCGAGCGCGTTCAACTGCGTGAGTTGACGATCACGAAGAAGGGCGGCGTCAAGCAGCCCTTCGACCGCGAGAAGATCATGCGCTCGATCACACTGGCGCTGCGCAAACGCCCGGTCGAGCCCGAGCGCATCGAACGCATCGTCAACGGCATCGTGCGGCGGCTCGAGAGCCTGGGCGAGAGCGAAGTGCCGTCGAATGTGGTGGGCGAGATGGTGATGGATGCGCTCGCCTCGCTCGACCCCGTCGCGTATGTCCGCTTCGCCTCGGTGTATCGCAACTTCCGCGAGGCGAAGGATTTCGAGGATTTCATCGGCAAGCTGGGCTCGGACAAGGATTGATTTCAGCTCATGAGCGGCCCCGCCGCGGATGTAGCGCATATGCGCGCGGCGCTCCTGCTGGCGGCGCGCAATCTCGGCCGCACCTGGCCCAATCCGGCCGTGGGTTGCGTGATCGTGAAGGCCGGGCGTGTTGTCGGTCGAGGTTGGACCGCGATCGGTGGGCGACCGCACGCGGAAGCTGAAGCCTTGGCGCGCGCCGGCGACCAGGCAACCGGCGCAACGGTCTACGTGACGCTGGAGCCTTGTGCGCATCATGGTCGCGCCGGGCCGTGCGCCGACGCGCTGATCACCGCGCGCTGCGCCCGGGTCGTGGCCGCCCTCGAGGACCCCGATCCACGCGTGGCGGGTCAGGGTTTCGCGCGACTGCGTGCGGCGGGCATAGAGGTCGAGATCGGGGTCGAAGCCACGGCCGCGCGCGGCCTCAATGCCGGATTCCTCATGCGCCTCGCGCAAGGCAGGCCGCTCGTGACGCTGAAGCTCGCGACCAGTCTCGACGGACGCATCGCGATCCATTCCGGCGAGAGCCGCTGGATCACGGGCGCGCCGGCACGCGCGCGCGCGCAGCTTCTGCGCGCGACCCATGATGCCGTCATGGTCGGCACAGGCACGGCGCTGAAGGACGATCCGGATCTGACGTGCCGCGTGCCTGGCGTGGAGCAGCCGCCGCTGATCCGCGTGGTTCTCGACCGCCACTTGCGTTTGCCGTTGACGCACAAGCTTGTGCGCAGCGCGGACGTGACCCCGACGTGGTTGCTGACATCGCAGCGCGCCGATCCGGCCCGGGCGCGTCTATTCGAAGCGTCAGGGGTCCAGCTGATCAGGGTCACCGAGGCGCCCGAAGGCCTCGATTTGCGTGCCGTGTTGGACGCACTCGGCTCACGTGGGTTGACCCGTGTGCTCTGCGAAGGCGGAAGTCACGTCGCTGCGGGGCTGATCCGCGCGGATCTCGTCGATCGCCTGGTCTGCTTTCGCGGGGGTGTCATGATCGGCGGCGACGGCGTTGCGGCTGTCGCGAGCTTCGGTCTGGATCGGCTTGGCGATGCGTCGCGTTTTCGCGTGATCGGTCTGGAGTCTTGCGGCAACGACGTCATGGAGCTATGGGCTCGGGCAGACGACGAAACCGCGAGCTGATGTTCACTGGATTGATCTCCGATATCGGTATTGTCCGCACGGTCGTGCCGACGCACGACACCCGGGATATGCGCCTGACGATCGCGACCACGTGGCCGACCGCGTCGATTGCCCTTGGCGCTTCGATCGCGTGCTCCGGCTGCTGTCTCACGGTGGTCGAGATCGGCGCCGGGTGGCTCGCTTTCGAAGCCTCCGCGGAGACTCTCGCGAAGACCACGCTGGGGAGCTGGGGCGCCGGGACGAGGGTCAATCTCGAACGCTCGCTGCGCGTGGGCGATGAACTCGGCGGCCATCTCGTGTCCGGCCATGTCGACGGCATCGGACATGTGGTTGCGCGTAGCGCCATTGTCGGGAGCGTCAGGCTCGGTTTCTCGCTCGGCGCGGCGCTCGGCCGCATGGTGGCGCCGAAAGGATCGATCGCCGTGGATGGCGTGTCGTTGACGGTGAATACCGTCGAGGATCAGGACAGCGGCGGGGAAACCATCTTCGGGGTCAACATCGTGGCCCATACGCAGGCCGTCACGACATTGGGGACCCTTGGTCCGGGAATGCCGGTGAACGTGGAAGTCGACATGCTGGCACGCTACGTTGCCCGTCTGCAGCTTGGGTCATAAGGGTCGTGCCGATGAAGGTAACGCAGCGTCAACAGGAGCTTCTTGCACGCGGGACCGCCGACATCGCGGCGCTGTCGTCGATCGCGGACATCATCGACGCCTGCCGCAATGGCAAGATGGTCATTCTGGTCGATGACGAGGACCGCGAGAACGAGGGCGATCTCTACGTCCCCGCGCAGATGGCGACACCGGACTCGATCAACTTCATGGCGCGGTATGGACGGGGACTGGTTTGCCTCGCTCTCACGCGTGGACGTTGCGCCGATCTCGGGCTCGAGTTGATGTCGCGCGAGAACGGAACGCGCCATCAGACCGCTTTCACGGTTTCGATCGAAGCGCGCGAGGGTGTCACGACAGGCATTTCGGCTGCGGACCGGGCGCGGACGATCCAGGTTGCGATCGATCCCACGAAGAGCCGTGCGGATCTGGTGACTCCCGGGCATGTGTTTCCGCTGGTCGCGCGCGATGGCGGCGTGTTGGAGCGCACCGGGCACACCGAGGCTGCCGTCGATATCGCGCGGCTCGCCGGATTGATTCCGGCGGGCGTCATCTGCGAGATCATGAACGATGACGGCACGATGGCGAGATTGCCCGACCTCATCGCGTTCGCGCAGCTGCATGGCATCAAGATCGGCACCATCGCCGACCTCATCGCCCACCGGCGGCGCACCGACAGCACGGTGGAGCGGCGCGTCGAGAGCGTCCTCGACAGCCGGTTTGGCGGCGCCTGGCGCATGATCGTGTACGTCAATACCGCGTCCTATGCCGAACACGTCGCGCTCGTGAAGGGCGACGTGACGACCGTCGATCCGGTACTGGTGCGTGTCCATGCGCTCAACGTGCTGGACGACGTGCTGGGGGATCGCGCGGCAGGGCGCGGTGATGCGCTGCATGCCGCCATGGAAGCGATCGGCCGAGCCGGACGCGGCGTCGTCGTGCTGATCCGCGAGCCGCGACCGACCAGTCTCAGCGACCGCGTGCGCGCACGACTCGCGGGTCCGGCGGTGCCGCTCGCCGACCATGTCGCCGAACCGGGACGCGCCGCTGCCGGGGCGGGCGACGCGGGACCGGCGCAGCTCCGCGACTATGGCATCGGCGCGCAGATCCTGCGCGATCTCGGCGTGCGGTCGATGGTGCTCCTGTCGAATGCACGGCGCAGCATCATTGGTTTGGAAGGATACGATCTTCGTGTCGTCGACATCCGCCCGCTCCCTGGGCTCGACCGCTGAGCCGATCCGCGTACCGGGCAAACGCCCGCTGGTCGCGATCGTCGAAGCGCGTTTCTACGACTCGCTGTCCGATGAGCTCGCGGCCGGTGCGCTCGCGGTCTTGCGTCGCGCCGGCGCACGCATCGAACGAATCGCCGTGCCCGGCGCGTTGGAGATTCCCGCTGCGGTCGCTGTGCTCGCTCGGCGCCGTGCGAGCCAGGGGGGACGAATTGACGGATTCGTCGCCTTGGGATGCGTGATCCGCGGCGAAACCACGCATTACGACCTCGTCGCCGGTGAAAGCGCGCGCGGCTTGATGGACCTCGCGGTCGCCCACGGCCTGGCGATCGGCAATGGGATCCTGACGGTGGAGACGGAAGCCCAGGCCTGGGCGCGTGCGCGTCGCGCGGAGATGGACAAGGGCGGCGGCGCGGCACAGGCCTGCCTCGCGATGATCGCGCTCAAGCGCCGACCGAAAGGGGTTTCATGACGGCCGTACGCGACGAATCAGGACGGCCACGGCACGCCGTCGCGCGCAGCGGCGCTCGGCTCGCCGCCGTGCAGGCTCTGTTTCAGATGAGCAATCGAGACATCACGACCGAGGCGGTGGTCGAGGAATTCCGTCACCACCGGCTCACGGACGGCGACACGGTCGAAGGGCAGCCGGATCTGTCGCGGGCCGATGCCAAGCACTTCACCGCCTTGGTTCTGGGAACCGGGCTACGTCTCACGGAGATCGACCAGAAGCTGGACGCGGTGCTGCCTGCCGACTGGGCCCGCGCGCGTCTTGATCCGGTCGTCTGCGCCATCCTGCGCGCGGGCATCTTCGAACTCATGGCGCGTGACGACGTGCCAGTCCGTGTCGTGATCGACGAATACGTGTCGATCGCGCACGCATTCTTCGATGCGGCCGAACCCCGCTTCGTCAATGGCCTGCTCGACGCCTTGGCGCGCCAGCTGCGGCCGGATGCATTCATCACGGGTCATGACGCCGCCCCGCGCGGGTGAGTTCGATCTGATCGCGCGTTACTTCGCGCCACTCGCGCGGGGGGGACGTCTCAGCGCGTTCGATCTGCGCGACGATGCCGCGTCGCTGGAGCCGCGCGCGGGGCATGATCTCGTGTTCACCGCCGACGCGCTGGTCGCCGACGTGCATTTCTTCGCCACGGATCCGCCGGATCTCATCGCGCGCAAGGCATTGCGGACTAATCTTTCCGACCTCGCGGCCAAGGGCGCGCATCCCATCGGCTATCTGCTCTGCCTCGCCCTGCCGAAAGCGATCGACGAACCATGGATCGCCGGATTCGCACGCGGTCTGAAGGAAGATCAGGCGCTTTTCGGGCTCGCGCTGGCGGGTGGGGACACGACGTCCACGCCTGGCAGCCTCGTAGTGGCCATGACGGCGATCGGCGAAGTATCAACGGGGCGGATGCTCAGGCGGGCCGGCGCGGCGATTGGCGACGATATCTGGGTCTCGGGCACGATCGGCGATGGCGCGCTCGGGCTGCTGGCGGCGCGCGGCGAACTCGACATCCAGGATTCTGCGCTGGCGGCGCTTGTCGATCGCTATCGCCTTCCTCGGCCTCGACTCGATCTGGGCATGGCGCTGGCGCCACTCGGCGTGGTCGCCATGGATGTCTCCGACGGGTTGTTTCAGGATCTCGGCCACATCATCCAATTGGCGGCGGCCGGCGCCGTCATCGACGAGGCGTCGATTCCCTTGTCGCCCGCGGCACGAACGGCGCTCGCGCATCGCCCAGGGCTGATCGAGACCATCGTCACCGGCGGCGACGACTACGAATTGCTGATCGTCGCGCCGCCGACGCTGTCGCGCGCGCTCGCCTCGGCTGCCGATGCGACGCGAACCGCCTTGACCCGCATCGGTCGCATTGTCGCCGGCGACGCGGTTCAATTGCGCGGCGCGGACGGTCAGTTGCGTCGATTCACCAAAGGCGGGTGGACGCATTTTTGAACGGGCTTCACGAAGCCTTCACGGCTGAAACCTAGTTTCGACCGTGATGGTTCACCACCGCCGCCGCTTGCCGGGACGCCGCGCGATGCTCGGGCTCTTCTGCGTTGGATGCTTCACGCCCGCTCGGCGCACACACGCCGAGTCGGCGCCGGCGGAGGAGCCCACCGGTCGTCATGTCTTTCTCGACATCGATCGCATCGTCATCACGGTCTTTCGCGGTAAGGACGTCGATCGTCACGAGATGATCTCGATGAAGCTGGAACTCGTCGACGATACGTCGATCCCGCTGGTTCAGGCGGCGATGCCGCGGCTGCGCGATGCGTTCATCCGGGCTTGGAACGCCATGGGTGTCCAGCCGGAGGCGGCGACCAAAGGGCTGGACATCAAGACCGGCCGCCAGCGCATGTTGGCGGCGTGCGACCGCTTGGTTGGACCAGGGCGCGTGCGCAATGTGTTGATCGTTGCGCAGTCGAGCCGCACCGTCACACCGACACGCCAATAGGCGAACCGCGATCGCCACGGCGATTGCGGGTGGCCGGACACCATGCGACAAGCCGTCGCCCATGAACGCCGCCCGGTCCACGGCCGACTACACGCGCCGCAACATTGCCCTGCTCGCCGTTTGCCATGGGCTCACCGGGATCGGGAGCACAACCATGGTCGTCGAGTCCGCGCTTGTCGGTCACATGCTGGCGACCAACAAGGCGTTCGCGACGGTGCCGCTCGGCGCCATGCATCTCGCGGTCATGCTGACCGCGTTTCCCGCGTCATTCCTGATGCAGCGCTTCGGTCGACGCTTCGGATTCTCCGTCGGCGCATTCGCCGGCCTGATCGGGACGATGCTGTGCGCGGTGGCGATCATGCAGCAATCCTTCGCCCTGTTCTGCGCTGGCGCGTTCGTCAACGGGATCTACAACGGCTTCGCGACCTTCTATCGGTTTGCCGCGGCGGACGGCGCCAAACCGGAATGGAAGAGCCGTGCCATCAGCTTCGTGCTCGCCGGCGGTGTACTGGCCGCCATTGTTGGGCCGGAGATGGCGAAACGCACCACCGACTCGCTTCCGCCGCATATGTTCGCGGGCTCCTTCGTGGCGCTCGCGCTCACCTCCGTGATCGCGTTCGCGTTGATCCAGTTCCTCCGGATTCCACCGCCGCGCCGCGACGTGGTCAGCGGTCCGTCCCGTCCGCTCATGGAGATCGCTCTCCAACCGACTTTCATGGTGGCTGTCTGCGGTTCCATGATTGCATTCGGCGGCATGAATTTCGTGATGACGGTGACGCCGCTGGCGATGGTCAGTTGCGGTTTCGCGCACGGCGATTCGGCGACCGTCATCCAGTGGCATGCTCTCGCGATGTTCCTGCCGTCTTTCTTCACGGGGAGCCTGATCCGGCGCTTTGGCGTTCTCACGGTGATGACCACGGGGGCCGTGCTGATGGCGGCCTGCGTGGCGATCAACCTGACCGGGATCACGTTTGCGCATTTCTTCATTGCCTTGCTGTTTCTCGGTCTGGGGTGGAATTTTCTGTTCGTCGGCGGCACCACGTTGGTGACAGAAACCTATCGGCCGCAGGAGCGCGGCAAGGTGCAGGCTCTCAACGATCTGCTCGTGTTCGGGACGGTCGCAATCACCGCGATGACGTCGGGCGCGGTTCACGAACTCGCCGGCTGGTCGTGGATCAACATCGCAATCGGGCCTTTCCTGGCAGTTGCAGGCATGGCCTTGCTGTGGCTCAGGCGTCGGACGGGGACGATCGTAAGCCCTTGAACTGGCGTTCCAACATGCCTTGCGTGGCATGGGGTGTTTGCGTATGTTCCGCGCCGCTTTTGCGGTCTTTGTCGTGAGAGCCCTGGAAACACAACCGAAACCGTAACTCCACCACAGACTCGTCGAGGCATTACCCATGGCCAACGCCTTCTGGATCATCATCGCGTGCGGCGTCCTGTCGCTCGGTTACGGCGTCTGGGCGTATGGAAGCGTCATGGCCGCGCCGGCTGGAAATGAGCGCATGCGAACCATTGCCGCAGCGATTCAGGAAGGCGCGCAGGCCTACCTCAACCGGCAATACAAGACGATCGCCATCGTGGGCGTCGTCGTGTTCGTCTTCTTGTGGTTGGTCCTCGGCCTGCATGTCGCGCTCGGGTTCGCGATCGGCGCAGTGCTCTCGGGACTCGCCGGCTTCATCGGCATGAATGTGTCGGTGCGCGCGAATGTGCGCACGGCCGAGGCGGCGACCAAAGGGTTGCAACCTGCGCTCGATGTCGCGTTCCGCGCCGGCGCCATCACCGGCATGCTGGTGGTCGGGCTCGGATTGCTTGGGTTGATCGGCTATTACGGGGTCTTGCTGAGCTGGAAGGGCGACAAGATGACGTCGCTCATCCAGGCTCTGGTGGCATTGTCCTTCGGCGCATCCCTGATCTCGATCTTCGCGCGGCTTGGCGGCGGCATCTTCACCAAGGGCGCTGATGTCGGCGCCGATCTGGTCGGCAAGGTCGAAGCCGGCATCCCCGAGGACGACCCCCGCAATCCAGCCGTGATCGCCGACAATGTCGGCGACAATGTCGGCGATTGCGCCGGCATGGCCGCGGATCTGTTCGAGACTTACGCCGTCACGATCGTCGGCACGATGCTGCTCGCCGGCGTGTTCTTCATGGGGCCGACCGAGAAGGCGATTCAGGCGCAGCTGATGCTGTTCCCGCTGCTGCTCTGCGCCGTCTGCATTCCCGCGTCGATCATCGGGACCTTCTTCGTGAAGCTCTCGGCCGACAACGACATCATGAAGGCCCTCTACAAGGGGCTCGTGGTCACCGGGATCATCTCCGTCGGGCTGATCGCGCTGACGATCCAGTCCTTCCTCGGATTTGGAACGGTCTTCAAATCGGGCAGCGTCGCGTTCAGCGGCGGCGGCCTGTTCGTGTGCGCGATGATCGGTCTCGCGGTGACCGGGCTGCTGGTCTGGATCACCGAGTACTACACCGGCACAGCCTATCGGCCGGTGCGCTCGATCGCCGAAGCCTCGACCACCGGGCACGGCACGAACGTGATCAAGGGGCTTGCCGTCTCGATGGAAGCAACGGCGCTTCCTGTGATCGTCATCTCCGTCGCCATCATCTCGGCCTATCTGGTCGCGGGTCTGTACGGCATCTCCATCGCGGCGACGACGATGCTGGCGCTCGCAGGCATGATTGTTGCCCTCGATGCCTACGGTCCGGTGACGGACAACGCGGGCGGCATCGCGGAGATGGCGGGGCTTCCGAAGGACATCCGCAAGAACACCGATGCGTTGGACGCGGTGGGCAATACGACGAAGGCGGTGACCAAGGGATATGCGATCGGTTCAGCCGGGCTCGCGTCGCTCGTGCTATTCGCGGCGTATATCGAGGATCTCAAACATTACTTCCCGAACCTCAAGGTCCAGTTCTCGCTGCAAGATCCTTACGTCGTCGTCGGTCTCTTCATCGGCGGCGCGTTGCCGTATCTGTTCGGCGCCATGGGCATGGAAGCGGTAGGTCGCGCCGCCGGTTCCGTG
>JANNTF010000931.1:0-5275 GCA_031403455.1 Alphaproteobacteria bacterium
ATTGCATGGATTTGCGGGTGGGTTTTGTTTGCTTGCCATAGCACATGGCGGGGGACTGGCGCCGCGCCGCGGCGCCTGGGGGAGATTCGTTCAAGCGCCCGCGCGGCGCGGGATGGTGAACACGATCGGCCAGACCTCGACGCCTTTGACGCCCTTGCGAATCGCCGTGACGTTCTCGTTCACATGCAGCCAGACATAGGGCGCATCGGCCCAGACCAGCTCCTGCACCTGACCGAGCAGCGCGTTCTGGCCGGCGAGATCGACCGTCGCATTCGCCTGGCGCAGCAGCTCGTCGACCTTGCCGTTGCGATAGCGACCGACATTCCAGACATCGAGCTTGCCGGCATCGTCGGCGTTCGACTTGAACAGCGACTCCAGGTGATAGAGGCCGGATGCGTTCGACGGGTTGAAGCCGAAGATGGCGAGGTCGAAATTGAGCGCCGCGCGCTCCTTGCGCAGCTCGCCCCAATACGCGCCGCCTTCGATCTTGGTGATCGTGGCGTCGATGCCGATCTGCTGGAACGCCCGCTGGCAGATCTCGGTGATGCTCACATCGCCGGGGAACAATCCCTCCGAGGCGAGCATGCGCAGCTTCAGCGGCTGTCCGGCTTTCTGCAGCTTGCCGTCCGCGCCCGGCATCCAGCCGGCGGCGGCGAGCAGCGCCTTGGCCTTGTCCGGCGAATATTCGTATTCGCTGCTGCGCTTGTAGCCTTGCGTGTCGAAGGCGAGCGGCGAGTCCGATGCCTTGGCGAAGCCGAAGAACACGCGTTCCGCGATCGTCTTGACCGGCACCGCGTGATTGAGCGCCTGCCGGATCTTCGCATCATCGAAGGGCGCATTGGCCATGTTGATGACCAGGCCGAGCGGCCGCAGGCTCGGCCGCGTGAGGACCTCGATCTCCGCTTCGCGCCGCAACCCGGCGACCAGCTGCACGGGAATCGAATCGGCGATGTCGATCGAGCCGGTGCGCAGCGCTGCGATGCGCGTCGCCGGCTCCGCGATGAACTTGAACACCAGCCGCGCGGTCGCCGGCTTGCCGCCCCAATAGCCGTCGAAGGCCTTGAGCGCGACTTCCTGCCCCGGCGTAAAGGACTCCAGCATGAACGGCCCGGCGCCGACGGGATTCTGCGCCACGCCCTTCTCGCCGTGCTTCTCGATCGAAGCCGGCGACACGATCGAGCCGGATCCGTGCGCGAAGCTGTTGAGGATCTGCGAGAAGGCGTCCTTGGTGCGCACGACGATGGTCGAGGCGTCGACGATCTCGACCGCGCTGATGACGTCCCAGAGCGGTCGGTTGGTCGGCGTGCGGGCGCGGTCCATCAGCCGCTCGACGTTGAACTTCACCGCCGCCGCATCGAACCCCGTGCCGTCCTGGAACTTGACGCCCTGACGCAAAGTGAAGCGCACGGATTTGACGTCGGATGCGATCTCCCAGCTCGTCGCGAGCTGCGGCACGATCTTCAGATTCGCGTCGAAATCGACCAGCCGATCGAACAGGCAGTAGCCGACCTCGTAGCCGCCGGGATAGGTCGCGAAGGCGCCCTGCGCGGGATCGAGCGCCGTCACGCGCGTGCTCTGCCCATAGGTGAGCGTCTTGCCGGGCGCGCCTTGCGCGAGCGCCTCGCGCGCGCTCATGAACGATGTGGCGGTGAGGCCGCCGATGAGTCCGAGTGCGTTGCGTCGATACATGGCTTTCCCTTCGGATGATGGACGGCGGCGGTTCACGGCCTGGCGCCGGCGCCGTCGGCCCAGAGTTGGTTCCAGGTGAACACCGCGGGCGAGCCGCCGGTGTGGACGAAGACGAGCACATCGTCGTGGCCGAAGCGGCCCTCGCGGATATGCGCGATCATCCCGGCCGCCGCCTTGCCGGTATAGATCGGGTCGAGAATGATGCCTTCGCGGCGCGCGAAGAGTCGCGTCGCCTCGTTGCCCGCCTCGCTCGGCACGCCGTAGCGCTCGCCCACGAAGCCGCCGAAATTGGTGATGTCCTCGGGAGTCAGCCGCAGCTCGAGGCCGAGCGCCTCGCAGGTCTCGTTGGCGATCTTGGCGGTGCGCGAGGGAACGTCGAATTCGCTGGTCGCGGTGACGCAATGGATCGCGAAACCGCCGAACAGCTTGCGTGCGATCTCGAACCCGGCCGCGCCCTTGCCGCTCGATGACATGTAGAAGGCGGTCGGCGCGACGCCGAGCGCGGCGAGTTGATCGAGCATCTCCATCATCGTCTCGAGATAGGCGATCGCCGAAGCGACATCGAACATCGGATTGTCGTTGAGGATATGCGGCCGCCGGCCCTTGGCGCGGCATTCGGCCGCCAGCGAGTCGAGCAGGCTGCGCTGCTCGTGGCGGTCGCGCGCGAAATGCACTTCGGCGCCGAGCAGGTAGTCGACCAGCAGATTGCCCTGCACCTGGTTGGGCCGCGCGCCCTCGAGCACGAGGATCGTGTCGAGGCCGAGCTTGTTGCAGGCGCCGACGGTCTGGCGCGCGGAGTTCGACTGCAGATCGAGGCCGACGATCACGACATCCGGCTGCTCGGCCATCGTGCGCGCGAGGCGGAATTCGAGATTGCGCAGCT
Source organism: Alphaproteobacteria bacterium (assembly GCA_031403455.1). GTDB lineage: Bacteria > Pseudomonadota > Alphaproteobacteria > CACIAM-22H2 > CACIAM-22H2 > CAIOSQ01. The sequence goes on from JANNTF010000931.1 coordinate 2,573, forward strand.
TGTTGCCGCCGAAAGCCACGCCGGTGAGGTCGTCGCGCTTGACGAAGATCCGCGGGCCCCCGAGGAGCAACGCCAGATTGGGCGCCTCGATCATCGGCGTGTTCTTGATCGCGATCTCCACGCGCGGGATGCGCGCGATGCGCTCGCGGATCTCCGCGAAGCGCGGCCGCGCGGCGTCGAGTCCCGCCATGTCGTTCATGCCAGAGCCCCCCGGCCCAAAATCGAACGCTGAAAGAGCGCGCAGACTAGCCGCGAGTCGGCGGCGATGCGACAGCGCGGCGCGATGTTCTTGATTCGTTCTCATCATGCGCTATGCTCGGCCGATGGTCGATGAGCTTCCCGCGCAGCCGCGCAAGGGCCGCGGCGCGGTGTCCAATCCCGAGGGCCGGTTCGAGCGCGCGCAGCGCGTCGCGGTCGATGACGGCTGGGCGCGCGCGCCGCAGCCTGGAGACGACGAAGACGACGCCCTGCCACCGCTCGCCACCACGCTCAGCGTCGATGCCAGCCGCACGATCATCGCGCGCAACGAATCGCCCGATATCCCGTTCGCGCAATCGATCAACCCGTATCGCGGCTGCGAGCATGGCTGCATCTACTGCTACGCGCGGCCCACGCACGGCTATCTCGGCCTGTCGTCGGGCCTCGATTTCGAGACCAAGCTGTTCTTCAAGCCCGAGGGCCCGAAGCTGCTGCGCGCCGAACTCGCGCGCGCCGGCTACAAGCCGAGCGCGATCGCCCTAGGCTCCAACACCGATCCCTATCAGCCCGTCGAGCGCAAGCTGCGCTTGACGCGGCAGCTGATCGAGATCCTCGCCGAGCACGAGCATCCGTTCACCATCGTGACGAAATCGGCCTTGGTCACGCGCGACATCGACATCATCGCGCCGATGTCGCGAAAGCGCATGGCCAAGGTCTTCATATCGGTGACGACGCTCGATCGCGAGCTGGCGCGGACGATGGAACCGCGCGCCTCGACGCCGGCACGCCGCATCGACGCGATCCGCGAGCTGAGCGCTGCGGGGATCCACACCGGCATCATGACGGCGCCGATCATCCCCGCCTTGACCGACCACGAACTCGAGAACCTGCTCGAAGCCGGCGCCGCTGCCGGGGCGGCTTCGGCCGGCTACACGGTTCTGCGCCTGCCGCATGAGATCAAGGATCTGTTCCGGGAGTGGCTCGCCGCCAATGTACCGCTGCGCGCCGAGCACGTGATCTCGCGCGTGATGCAGCTGCGCGGCGGTCGTCTCAACGATCCGCAATTCGGCACGCGGATGAAGGGCGCGGGGCTGGATGCCGAGCTGATCGCGCGCCGCTTCAAGCTCGCGACCGCGCGACTCGGGCTGGGCAAGAACGACTGGTCGCTCGATCCGAGCCGCTTCCGCGTCCCCGCCAAGGAGAGCCCGCAGCTGCGTCTTCTCTGACGGGCGGCGGTTTCCCGCCGTCACCGCACCGGCTCGCTTGTCATTGGAGAGTCATCAAGCTTTCATGCCGGGCGTTTACGGCATCGGGCCGAAGGGGCGTAAGGCTTGTCCGACATCATTCTCGAGGGCGTCAGCAAGCGCTGGGGCGCGACCACGGCGGTCGACTCGGTGAGCCTGCACGTGCCCGCCGGCGCCTTCGTCGTGCTGCTCGGACCCTCGGGCTGCGGCAAATCCACGACCTTGCGCCTGATCGCCGGGCTGGAGGCGTCGAGCGGCGGGCGCATCCTGATCGGCGGCAAGGACGTCACGACGCTGCCGCCCACGCAGCGCGGCGTTTCGATGGTGTTCCAGAGCTACGCGCTGTTCCCGCATCTCTCGGTCGCCGAGAACATCGTCTTCGGTCTGCGCGTGCGCAAATTGCCGCGCGACGAACGTGATCGCCGGCTCAACCGCGCCGCGGCCCTGCTCGGCCTCACGCAGCTGCTCGAGCGCCGGCCATCGCAACTCTCCGGCGGTCAACAGCAGCGCGTGGCGCTCGGCCGCGCCATCGTCGCCGAAACGCCGGTCTGCCTGATGGACGAACCGCTTTCCAATCTCGATGCGCAGCTGCGCCAGGAAATGCGCCGCGAGATCCGCGCGCTGCAGCGTCAGCTCGGCATCACGCTGGTCTATGTCACCCACGACCAGGTCGAGGCGATGACGATGGCCGATCGCGTCGTGCTGATGCGCGGCGGCAAGGTCGAGCAGGACGGCGCGCCCGCCGAGCTCTACGCCACGCCGGCGACCAGCTTCGCGGCGCGCTTCATCGGCACGCCGCCGATGAATCTGATGGCCCTCGGCAATTCGCCCAACGGTGCGGTGGTGCGCGGCACGCGCGGCCCGGCCCTGTTCCAGGGACGCGGCGACGGGCTGATCGTCGGCATCCGACCCGAGGCGCTGCACCTGACCGCCGAGCACGGGCTGGAGGCGGAGATCGTGGCGACCGAGTATCTCGGCGCCGATACCATTCTCACCTGCAAGCTTGGCGACGAGATGCTGTCGCTGCGCGCCGGCGGCCAGCTCGCGCATGCGCCGGGCCAAGCGGTGCGAATCGCCGCCGATCCCGCCGCGCTGCACCTGTTCGATGCGCAAAGCGGTCGCCGCCTCGGCGGCACCGCGGCCGCTTCACGATGACCATCACACCAGAGGGAGACGAATCATGCGATTGACACGACGCAATTGGCTGGCCGGCGCGGCCTTCGCGCTGAGCGCGGCGCTCTCCAGCGCCACCGCGCTGGCG
>JANNTF010000932.1:0-3511 GCA_031403455.1 Alphaproteobacteria bacterium
TGTGCTCCGAGCATGAACGCGTTGATGCCGGACACGACCTCCGGGATCGGGAAGGAACCGATGTAGCCGATGGTACCGCTCTTGGACATCTTCGCGGCGATCTGCCCGATGATGTAGCGCCCTTCGTAGAATCGCGCGTCATACGTCGCGAGATTGGGCGCGCGCTTGAATCCGGTGGCGTGCTCGAACCAGACATTCGGGAAACGCTGCGCCACCTTGAGGGTCGGCTCCATGAAGCCGAACGAGGTGGTGAAGATCAGCTTGTGGCCCGAGCGCGCGAGTTGCTCGATCACGCGCTCGGCATCGGGCCCTTCGGAGACGCTCTCGATGAACGTGGTCTCGACGCGGTCACCATATTTCGCGACGACGGCCTTACGGCCCGCGTCATGCTGATAGGACCAGCCGAAATCGCCGACCGGGCCGACATAGATGAAGCCGACTTTGAGCTTCTGCTGCGCCGACGCCGGCAGCGCGCCGAGCATCAGTGCGAACGCCGCCACCGCGGCTGTCTTGAGCATGTTTCTTCGCATTGCCGAACCCTCCTCCTGGCTGTGGGTCACTCAACGATCGGGCACGAATGGCTTGCCCAGCATCACCGGCTCGGCGCCGCGCCTGCTCTTCGATCGTGAGATCAGGACCAATACCACGATCGTCGCGGCATAGGGCAACGCCGACCAGAACTGCCCGGGCAAGACCAGGAACTCCGGCAACACGCCGCGCATGGCCTGCAGGTGCAGCTGGCCGATCGACATCGCCCCGAACAGATACGCGCCGAACAGCAGCCGCCAGGGGATCCACGATGCGAACACCACCAGCGCGAGCGCGATCCAGCCGCGCCCCGCGGACATCCCGGTCACCCAGAATGGCGTGTAGACGAGCGACAGATAGGCGCCGGCCAGCCCGGCGCAGCCGCCGCCGAACAGGATCGCCGCCAGTCGCACGCTGCGCACGGAGTAGCCCAGCGCATGCGCCGAACCGTGATTGTCGCCGACAGCGCGCAGCACCAATCCGGCGCGCGTCCGCCGCAGGAACCACCAGATCCCGCCGACCAGGGCGAACGAGACGTAGACCAGCGGATCCTCATGAAACAGCACCGGGCCGATGATCGGCAATTCACCAAGCAGCGGCACGGCGATGCGACCGATCGGCTCCAGCTTCTGGCCGACAAAATCCTGGCCGATGAGGCCGGACAATCCCAGACCGAGGATCGTCAGCGCCAGCCCGCACGCCACCTGGTTCGCAACCAGGGTGAGCACCATGAAGGCGAAGAGCCCAGCGAGCGCCATGCCGGCAAGGATGCCACCCGCAACGCCAAGCCAGATCTGCCCGGAGCCGAAGGCGGCGGCAAATCCGCACGCGGCCCCCATCACCATCATCCCCTCGACGCCGAGATTGAGTACGCCGGCGCGCTCCACCACCAGCTCGCCCGCGGCGGCGAGCAGCAACGGTGTCGACGCGGTCACGATCGTCAGCAGGATCGCAGTCGTGAGATCCATGTGCCCTCACCTGCCCGGCAGCGGACGCGTGACGGAAAGCCGAACGCGGTAGAGGATCAGCAGATCGCAGGCGAGCACGAAGAACAGCAACAGGCCTTGAAGCACGCGCGTCAGATTCAGCGGGATCTTCATCATGATCTGCGCGTTCTCGCCGCCGAGATAGGACAGCGCCAGCAACAACCCCGCGCACAGACTCCCGATCGGGTTCAAGCGCCCGAGAAACGCGACGATGATCGCGGCGAATCCGTATCCCGGAGAGATCGTCGGCCGCAGCTGATTCATGGTGCCCACGACTTCGCACACGCCCGCAATGCCGGCGAGCGCGCCTGACACGGCGAAGACGAACAGCGTGGTTCGCCGCGCCGAGAAACCAGCGAACAGGGCTGCCCGCGGCGCCTGACCCAGCACATGGATCTCGAACCCCTTGAGGCTGCGCGAGAGCACGAACGCGCCGAGCGCGACGCTGGCCAATGCGAGCGCGGCACCGAGATGAATTCGGCTGCCTTCGATGAGCACCGGTATCGTCACGTCGAAGGTGACCGTCTGCGGGAAGTTCAATGCCTTGGGGTCGCGCCAGGGCCCGCGTACCAGCCAATCCAGCATCAGCTCGGCGATGTAGACGATCATCAGGCTGGTGAGGATTTCATTGGCACCGAAGCGCAGCTTGAGAACAGCCGGAATCGACGCGAGCAGCGCGCCCCCCAGAGCGCCCATCACGATCACCACCGCGACGGCGAATGGCGACCCCGATCCCTGGAACAGCAACGCCGCCCAGCCGCCGAAGATCGCGCCCATCACATACTGACCCTCGGCGCCGATATTCCAGTTGTTGGAGAGGTAGCAGAAGCACAACCCGACGCCGATCAGGATCAGCGGCGTGGCCTTCACGACCAGTTCCTGCAACGACCACGCCTGAGTCAGCGGCTCGATGAAGTACACATAGAGCGCCCGCATCGGCGGCTTGCCGAGCAGCGCGAACAGGGCCGCGCTCACGAGCAACATCAGCGCCACGGCGAGCACCGGCGAAAGCAGCATCATCGCGACCGACGCGTCTGCGCGGCGCTCGAGGTGGACACGCATCAGCTCGCCACCCGGGCGGCAACGCCGCCCATCAGCAATCCGAGCGTCTCGAGCGTCAGCGCGTGTGCGGGTACGGCAGCAGAGAGGCCGCCGTCGTGAATGACAGCGATACGGTCGGCGAGTTCGAAGATCTCGTCGAGATCCTGGCTGATCACGAGCACGGCCGCACCGCGTCGTGCGAGCGCGATCAGCGCGCGCCGTATCGTTGCGGCAGCGCCGGCATCCACGCCCCAAGTCGGCTGACCGACCACTAGGATCTTCGGCTCCAGGAGGATCTCGCGGCCGACGACGAATTTCTGCAGATTGCCGCCCGACAGCGCGGCCGCCTCGGGGTCGCGCTTGCCCTTGCGAATATCGAAGGCGGCGCTGATCTCGTCCACGCGCCGCGCGGCCTTGGCCCGATCGAGCAGCCCGCCGCGCGCCAGACCCGCCACCGCATGCCCCGTCAGAATGGCATTGTCGGACAGCGCGAGCCGTGGCGCCGCCGCATGACCCAGCCGCTCCTCCGGTATGAATGCCGCGCCCAGAGCGCGACGTTGGTTGATGTCCAGCCGACCCGCCGCGATGCCTTCGATCACCACCGCGCCTGCATCCACCGCTGATCTTTCACCCGACAAGGCCGCAAACAACTCGGACTGACCATTGCCGGCGACGCCGGCGATGGCGACGACTTCGCCGGCCCGCACCTCCAACACGATCGACCGCAGGTCGACACCGTGATCGTTCTCGCGCGGCAGGTTGAGCGCACGTACCGACAGACGCACCGGTCCGGGCCGTACCGCAGTCTCCGACCGGACTGCCCCGACCTCGGTACCGATCATCATCCGCGCGAGACTCGCCGGGCTCTCCTGGCGCGGATCGCACGTCGCGATCTTCTGGCCGTGCCGCAGGATGGTGGCGCGATGGCAGAGCCGGCGAACCTCGTCGAGGCGGTG
>JANNTF010000933.1:0-1355 GCA_031403455.1 Alphaproteobacteria bacterium
CGATCTGATGCTGGGCGAAGAAGCCGACTTCGAGCTTGGGCGAGCGCTGCACCGCGCCCGTCTCCTGCTTGAGGCGCCCGGACAGCAGCTTGGCGAGAGTCGATTTGCCATTGCCGTTGGCGCCGACCAGGGCGATGCGATCATCGGGATCGAGGCGCAGATTGAGGCGTTTCAGGATCGGCTGGCCGGGCGTGTAGCCGACGCTCGCCGCTTCCATCGAGATCAGCGGCGGCTTGAGCGCGCCGGGCGAAGGGAAGCGCAGGCGGATCGCCGGATCGTCGCGCTCCACGCTCACCGCGTCGCGCTCCATGCGCTCGAGCATCTTGATCCGGCTCTGCGCCTGGCGCGCCTTGGAGGCCTTGGCGCGGAAACGGTCGACGAAGGATTGCAGATGCTTGGCGCGCGCGGCCTGCTTGGTGACCTGGGCGGCGGCATGCTCCATGCGCTCGGCGCGCACGCGCTCGAAGCGGTCGTAGTCGCCGGGATAGAGCGTCAGGATGCCGTCGTTGAGATGCAGGATATGCGTGGAGACCGCGTTGAGCACGTTGCGGTCATGGCTGACCAGGATGAGCCCGCGCGGCCAGCGCTTGAGGAAGGATTCCAGCCACAGGCTCGCCTCGAGATCGAGATGGTTGGTGGGCTCGTCGAGCAGCAGCAGATCGGGCTCCGCGAACAACGCCGCGGCGAGGGCGACGCGCATGCGCCAGCCGCCCGAGAAGCTCGACAGCGCGCGCTCCTGCATCGCGGCGTCGAAGCCGAGACCGTAGAGGATGATCGCCGCGCGCGCCGGCGCCGATTCCGCGCCGATCGCGGCGAGGCGTTCATGGATGTCGCCGAGATGCTCGTCGTCCGCGGTTTCGAGCTCGCCAAGCAGGCGCGCGCGCTCCTCGTCGGCGGCGAGCACCGCTTCGAGCGGCGTCGTGTCGCCGCCCGGGGCCTCCTGGGCGACCATCCCGATCCGGGTGCGGCCGGCGAGCGTGACCTCGCCGCGATCGGCGTGAACCTCGCCCGAGATCAGGCCCAGCAAGGTCGACTTGCCGGCGCCGTTGCGGCCGACGAGTCCGACTCGCCAGCCGCTCGACAGGGCGGCGGAGGCGTCTTCGAGAATGACGTGGCCGCCGAGGCGGACGGTGACGTTGGTGACGGTGAGCATGGCGGCGGTGCTGATAGCACGTCCTTTCCGATCGCTCACCCGTCGCGTCGCTGCGCCGTTTAAGTGCTTTCATCGGCCGCCCGACTCACCACCCTGGCCGCTTCGCGGCCGGTCCCTCCACAAAATGAGGAGGGATGATCTGGTCCCCGAAAAAAGGACGCCACGAGGTCTGTTACTTTGACCCAGTGGAGGACCAATGAAA
>JANNTF010000934.1:0-3750 GCA_031403455.1 Alphaproteobacteria bacterium
TTGACGAGGCGTCCCTGATTGTCCTCGCTGAAGGAACCCGCGCGTGTGTAGAGCTGCTCACCGAAGCTCGTGTCCGCATTCTTGACCACGAAGAAGCCGCTGCCGAGGAGGGCGACATCGGTCGAGCGTTGCGTGGAGTTCAGCACGCCTTGCTGGTCGATCAGCTGACGGGGCGAGGCGCGCAGACCACCTGGAGAATAGGAACTCGCCTGTCCCGCTCCCGTGACGAGCGTTGAGAAGACGGACGTCGTGCGCTTGTAGCCAACCGTGTTGACGTTCGCGATGTTGTCGGAAAGCGCGGCCATGCTCTGCGTCTGGGCCTTCAGACCGGCGACGCCGGCGATGAGCGAACCGTAGAGACTCATTTAGTTTTCTCCTTGGGAGGCTGAGTAAGACAGGTCATACGTGGATATCGAGACGTCCATCGGCGGCCGCGCGTGCGGCGGCCGCAGCGAAGGCGGCAATGGCGGCGTCGGTGTCTACCGACGCGAGTTCGGTCGTCACAGGCGATGCGCCGAAGCGCGGCATGTTTTGGTTGTTCTGCTGCTTGAGACCAAAGGAAAGTCCGCCCGGATCGGTGCTCAATCCCGCGCTCTGCAACGCGCGTTCGAGTTCGCGCACGTCGCGCTGCAGAATATCGACGGTACTGGAGCGTTCCGCGGCGAATACCGCCTGGATGCGGCCGTCGGCGTTGACGTCCAGCCGGACATCGATGCGACCGAGTTCGGGTGGCTGAAGCTTGATGGTAATCCGGTCGACGCCGTCCTGGGCCGCCTTGGTGACCACGATTGCGACCTGTGCGATCGCGGGATGCGCGGCGAGACGTGCGGTGCGTAGCGCCGTCTGGTCAGGACTCGTGGCGGCATTGATGCGAGACGTGTTTGTGTCGCTGATGGCGGCAGTCGTGGACGACGTCGCGCTGAGGGGCGGATCCTTGGCCAGCAGCGTGTCGTCTTCCGCTGTCGGCTCGTGTGCGACAGCGCGGGTCTGCGCATCCGACACCATCTGCGTCGGCGCGAGCGCTGGCTCGACGGGATCGTTGCTGTGCTGCGCAAGCTGCGCCGCGAAGGCCGATGCTGGATGCGCCGTCGGCCGCGTGCCGCTGTCATGCGACGGCTCGATGCGCTCAGTGCCAGGGGCGTCCTGAGGCAGCGCCGCCGCTGCGGCTGTGATGATCGCCGCATCAATGTGCGCGGCGGCCGGTGCGGGCGGCGACATCGGGAGTGGTGTCTGACTCGTCAGCGGTGCAGCGGCGGCCGGTTGCGACGCCGGAGCCTGCGTTCCGATGACTGGGTCGCTGGGGGCGTTCGTCGAGGATGGCGCGGCTGTTGGCGTCGTGGCCCGCATCGGGGCGGTATCTGGGATTCCCGGTTTGACCGGATTCGTGGTCGATGCTTGAGGCACCGCGATGAGGTGCTCCGCGCCGCCGGATGTCGAGTGCGCCACCGCCGGTTCGGCCGCGATGATCTGCGATGGCGTCGCCGGACGTGGCGCAGTCTGGGGCGTGACCGGCGTGGCGAGTGGCGGCAATTCCGGCTGGCGTGCGCCACCGATCGAGGGGGAGGAGCTGGGCCCATGCGATTGCGCGCTCATGATCTCGGCGAAGCCGGGCGCGGCGTTTGGTCCGGGAGGCACAGTGCTTCCGGCGGGCGTTGATGCAGTCCCGTGCGCGCTCGGCGGGAGTGAATTTGCCGGAAGCGCGTCCACGGGCGTCGCGTTGCCTGGGACGGTCAGTTCGCGCCCGGGCGAGAGCGTGTACTCGACCCGTGATGATGGCTGGGCCGCAGCCGGGGCCTGCGTCGCCGCGCAGTCAGACTGATTGTCCACCGTGATGCAATCATCGCTGGCGATGTCGCCGTCATCGCGCTGTGGCGAGGCTGAGGTACCGGCGTGATCGCCATCCATCGCCGCGATCGTCTCGCGAGAAATCGCGGCGCCGGCCAGAGACGAGCTCTCGCCCGCTGGAGTCATGCCCTCGGGCGGTGGTGAGAACGCCTGCTTCAACAGATGCGCGAACTCGTTGGCTCTCGCGGCACGCGCGAGCGTGGGGCCGGCGTGGCTGGGTTCCTGGCGAGGCAGTATCTCGCGCAGGACATCATTGGGTGAGATGGGGTTGGGCATGTGTGGCGAAGAGGAGAGCAAGCCCCGCGCCAATCTGGTGCCTCGGGCTAAGTCGCTGATACGACACTCTTCCGCTCACGTGTCGGGGAGTCCGGTCAACCACGCGTGGATCGCGTTTGCCTGGTGACGGCAGATCTTGCCGGGCAGAACCGACCCTGCAGGAGCAGGCCGCCATATCTGGTGGAATGTGGTCAACCGATCTTCATCATGTGGTTTCGACGATGGAGAGACGGCATCATCGTTCTGGAATCGATCGGTAGAAACTGCCGGGTGCGGCAGAACTTGCCGCGTACGGCCGGCAGAATATTCCACTATCAGGACGTATTGCATTTGACCGAAATGTCCAAGCTGTTGGACGCACGACATTCCCTGTGCGCATCGAGATCTGGCATCCGCATTGCAATTATTGCCGTGTCGACCGCACCACCGACTTCAGAATGAAGCGGGCGGTCACGTCGAGCGAGAATCGCTCGGCATGTCCCAGAATGAGGAGTGACACAGAATGCCGTCAGTCAATACGAACGTAGGTGCCCTCGTTGCGCAGAAATTCCTTCGCGCGACATCGGCCGAATTGAACATGGTGCAGAACCGCGTTTCGAGCGGCCTGCGCGTGGCGTCCGCTCTCGACGACGCTTCGTCCTTTGCTGTCTCCGCCGGCATGCGCGCAGACATCAAGGCCTATACGGCGGTGGCCGGCGCGCTTCAGGGTGCGAAAGTCGGTGCACAGGTGGCAGTGTCCGCCGGTGAAACCATCGCCAAGCGAATGGAAGACGTGAAGGCCAAGATCGTCCAGATGGGCGACGAGTCGCTGAGCACAGCGAGCCGTGCCACGTACCAGAGCGACCTCGATTCAATGGTCATCGAGGTGAACAACTATCTGCGGCAGGCGTCTTACCAGACCGTGAACTTGCTCGGATCTGGCGGCGCAGATTACCTGGTGGTTGCCAACATCGACGCTTCGGGCATCACCGTGCGAAATCAGGACGTCGCCGATCTGAGCGGCGCGTCTCTGACGATTGCGGATCAGGCGGGCGCATCCAACGCTCTCAGCCTGATCGCAGGCTTCAAGTCCAATCTCGACACAGCCCTCGCCCAGCTCGGCGCGGACCTCAAGCAGATCGACGCGCAGGCCGAATTCATCAAGCAGACTGAAGAAACGGTGCGGATCGGCCTCGGCGCTCTCGTCGATGCGGACCTTGCCAAGGAATCTGCGAATCTGCAGTCGTTGCAGGTGCGTCAGCAGCTTGGCGTTCAGGGACTGGGTATCGCAAACCAGTCTCCGCAGGCACTACTCGGCTTGTTCCGATAGGCAGCGCTCGCGGGTGGGGTCTGAACCCACCCGCCGACGCCGCTCACGGACGAACCAGGCGGCCACCTCACGGTGGCCGCTTTTTTTGCGCCCGATGCGGCAAGAACGATCGGTCATTTCTGCCGATGCCGGCAGATCCCACCGGCGCGCCGATTCCAAGACAACCAGATAAGAGATTGATTTAGCGAGAATTGTCGCGATGGCATAGCCGTTGCTCTTCTCTCTCACGAGACGGCCGTCGTCGGCTCCCCGCATTCACGTCGCGTGATGCGTGGTGTCACGGCGCCCATCACAGAAAGAGATGGAGAGAGCAGATGAGC
>JANNTF010000935.1:0-1259 GCA_031403455.1 Alphaproteobacteria bacterium
CATCTCGCGCACCACGAGCACGGCGGCGCGCACGATGCGGGCCGTGCGCGGGATGTAGACGGCGGACAAGGCGAAGACGACGTTGACCCCCGAAGGCCCGAGCGCGGCCGTGATTCCAACGGCGAGAAGGATCGCCGGGAAGGCCATCATCGAATCCATCAACCGCATCAGGATGTCGTCGAGGCGGCGGAAATATCCCGATGCCAGGCCCACGAGCGTGCCCGCGATCGCCGTGGCGGCGACCGTCGCGAGTCCGATCAGCAGCGACAGGCGCGCGCCGTACATCACGCGCGCGAAAACGTCACGACCGAGCTGATCGGCGCCGAACCAGAACTGCACCGAGGGCGGCTGGAAGGCGTCGCGCATCCGCGTGCGCACCGGGCTGCGCGTCGTCAGCAGATCGGCGCCGAGCGCCATGATGGCGACGACGATGCAGAGACTCAGGCCGGCCAGCAGCATCCGATTGCGGCCGATGCGGCCGACCAGCGCGATGATCCGGTCAGTCATAGCGAATGCGCGGATCGATCCAGCTGTAGAAGACGTCGACGAGCAGATTGAGCAGCACGAAGGCGAAGGCCGTCACGAGCAGCCCGCCCTGGATCACCGGGTAGTCGCGGGTGAGGATCGCATTCGCCATCAGCCTGCCGATGCCGGGGAATGCGAAGACCGTCTCGATCACCACCGAGCCGGACAGCATCAGCCCGAAGATGATGCCGATCACCGTGACGACCGGCACCAGCACGTTGATGAACGCATGCTTGCCGATGCGTACCCACTCCGGCAGGCCCTTGGCGCGCGCCGTGCGCATGTAGTCCTGCTGCAGCACCTCGACCATCGCCGAGCGCGTGATGCGCGCGAGCAAGCCGATCTGCAGCAAGGCGAGCGACACCGCCGGCAGGATCAGGCTCTTGAGCCAGGCGGTGAACCCCTCGGCCAGCGGCGCGTAGCCGCCGGTCGGCAGCACGTCGAGCATGACGCCGAAGACGATGATGAACAGCAGGCCGAGCCAGAAGCTCGGCACGGAGACGCCGAAGACCGCGATGGCCATCACCAGCCGATCGATCCAGCTGTTCTGGCGCAGCGCCGCGACGATTCCCGCGCCGACGCCGATCGCGAGGGTCAGGATCAAGGCCACACCTGCCAGAGCGAGCGTCGCCGGCGCGCGCTCGGCCAGTGCCTGGATCACCGGGCGCGACAAGGTGATCGACTCGCCGAGATCGCCGACCAGCAGGCCGCCATACCAGCGCGCGAGCTGGAAC
>JANNTF010000936.1:0-2110 GCA_031403455.1 Alphaproteobacteria bacterium
GGCAGCGCCGTCAGCGAGCCGGCCTTCATCGCGTCGGACATCTTCGCGGCGCGCTCGAGCAAGCGCGAGTGCAGATAGAAGACGTCGCCCGGGAAGGCCTCGCGGCCCGGCGGGCGGCGCAGCAGCAGCGACATCTGGCGATAGGCGACGGCCTGCTTCGAGAGGTCGTCATAGACGATGACGGCATGCATGCCGTTGTCGCGGAAATACTCACCCATGGCGCAGCCCGTATAGGGCGCGAGGAACTGGAGCGGGGCGGGGTCGGACGCCGTGGCGGCGACGATGATCGAGTATTCCAGCGCGCCGAAATCCTCGAGCGTCTTGACGATGCGCGCGACCGTCGAGCGCTTCTGCCCGACGCAGACATAGATGCAATAGAGCTTCTTCGACTCGTCGCCCGACGCGTTGATGCCCTTTTGATTGAGGAAGGTGTCGATCGCGACCGCTGTCTTGCCGGTCTGGCGGTCGCCGATGATCAGCTCGCGCTGGCCACGGCCGACCGGCACCAGCGCATCGATCGCCTTCAACCCGGTCTGCATCGGCTCATGCACGGATTTGCGCGCGATGATGCCCGGCGCCTTCACTTCGACGCGTGCGCGCGTCACGTTGGTCAGCGGACCCTTGCCGTCGATCGGAATGCCGAGACCGTCGAGCAACCGGCCGAGCAATCCACGCCCCACAGGGCAATCCACGATCGCGCCGGTGCGCTTGACCGTGTCGCCTTCCTTGATGTCGCGGTCGTCGCCGAAGATGACGACGCCGACATTGTCGGATTCGAGGTTGAGCGCCATGCCTTTCAGGCCGTTGGCGAACTCGACCATCTCGCCGGCCTGGACCTTGTCGTGGCCGTAGACTCGCGCGATTCCGTCACCGACCGAGATCACCTGCCCGACTTCCGCGACATCGGTCGCGGAATCGAACTTGGCGATCTGGTCCTTCAGAATGGCGGAGATTTCGGCGGCGCGGATTTCCATCACGCAGTCCCTTTCATCGCGAGCTGAAGACGGCTGAGCTTGGTGGCGATCGACGCGTCGACGAGGCGTGAGCCGACCTTGACGCGCAAGCCGCCGATGAGTTTCGGATCGACCTTGAGAACCAGACGGACCTTGCGGCCGGTGGCGCCGGGGATTGAGCCGGCGACGGCGTTCACCTGAGCCTGGGTCAACGCGATCGCCGACGTCACTTCTGCTTCGAGTTCGCCGCGGCGCTGCGCGAGCAAGGATTCGAACGCCACGATCAGACCCGGGAGTTGGGCCAGCCGCCGGTTGCTGGCGATCACGCCCACGTACCGCCGGGTGAGATCACTGAATCCCGCCGCGGCAACGATGGCAGCCATGGCCTTGCCTTGCTGCACACGCGGAATCAGCGGGCTGGCGATGAGATGACGCGTATCCGCGCTCTGCTCGATCAATTCCTTCAACCCGGCCAGGTCCGCCGCGACCTGATCGATGGTTCCGGAATCATGCGCAAGCTCATAGAGCGCAGTCGCATAGCGGCCGGCGAGGCCGGCGGTAGAAGAGGTCTCGGAAGCCACGACGACCCGACGTCCTTGATCTGATTCAGAGCCGGCCGGATTGGTCCGAACCCTTTGATACAAAATGGACCTTGCGGTTCAAGCGATCGCCTGTTCTGCAAAGCGGCGGTTAGCTAGCACGTCCGTCGAGCGCGATGCAACAAGGCGCCGCATCGATGACGAGTCAGCGTCCGGGCTGCATCGCTTGGACGCCGTCCACCCCCTCCTGATGGAGCAGCGGGTTCGCATGCTTGGGGTCGAAAGTGTAGAAAGTCGGCATCGTCAGCCGCGTGCTGCCGCCGGTCACCTTGAGCACGGCGTGCTCGTGATGAAACCCCGCCGTGAAGCCCAGAAACATGCCGCGCTTGGGCTTGATCAGCACATCGAGCGCCGTGAGGTAGAGTTCGCCACCCTCGTAATCGTCGTTGAGATACGTGATGGCGCCGAAATCGCGATAGGGCATCCCATGCGGCTTGCCGTCCGGATTCGCGTTGTCAGCGTGCGGCGGCATGGACATGCCCACCGGCCATTGCACGATCTGCAGGATGTCCGAGTAGATCGGATCCTTGAGCTTGTAGAACTCGGCCAGCTTGCCGC
>JANNTF010000937.1:0-1230 GCA_031403455.1 Alphaproteobacteria bacterium
CCCCCAGCGTCCCGCCCATGCGATCGAGCGCCTCGCGCACGGGTTGCACGAGCGTCGAGATCGCCTGTTGCCGCAGATCGAGATCACCCTTGGCGTGCTCGTGTCCCTCGGCGAGGCGCGCGTTCGCGAGATCGAGGAACATCGCGTTGTTGCGTTGCAGGGCTTCCGCCGACAGCGCCTGAAAAGAATCCCGCAGGCGGCCTTCGGCATCTTCGAGCGCGCGCACCCGCTCGGCCCCGACCCGCCGTTCGCCGTCGAGCTCGGCCTCCAGCCGCGCGCGCACCGTGTCGGTCACTGCGCGCGCCTCGGCGAGCTTCGCGCGCATCACGAGCCATGCGAGCATGGCGCCGACGAGGCATGCGAGCAGCGCGATGAGGGCGAGCAGTTCCTCCGGCTCCAGCGACTCGATGAGATCGACCATGCGGAACGCAGGATGCCACCGCGGCGCCGCCACGTCAGGCGCGGTGATAGGGGTGCCCGGAGAGGATCGATTGTGCGCGATACAGCTGCTCCGCGAGCATCACGCGCGCAAGCATGTGGGGCCAGGTCATCGCGCCCAGCGATAGCACCGTGTCGGCCCGGTCACGCAGGCTCGGATCGAGCCCGTCGGCGCCACCGATCACGAAGGCCGGCGTGACGCCGGCGTCGCGCCAGCGACCGAGCTGCGCCGCGAATTTCTCGCTCGTCAGGATCTTGCCGCGACCATCCAGCGCGACGATGCGTGCCGCGCGCGGAATGGCCGCCGACAGCAATGCAGCCTCGCGCGTCATCAATTCGGACCCGGCGAGGCGGCGGCGTTCCTCGACCTCGATCGTTTGCAGATCGACCCGACCGGCTTTCAGGCGCTTGGCGTATTCGGCATACGCATCGGCGAGCGCGCCGCTCTTGAGCCGGCCGACGGCGACGATGGCGATGCGCATGGTCGGCGCCGCGCGCAGCGCTCAGCCGCTCGCGGCAGCCTTGACCGGCTCGTCCGAGAACTCGACCTGCCACATTTTCTCCAGCGCGTAATGCGTGCGCGCCTCGGGCTGGAAGAGATGGACGATCACGTCGCCCGCGTCGACCAGCACCCACTCGCCATGCTTTCGCCCCTCGATCGGCACCGAGGAGTTTCGCTTCTTCTTCAGCTTTTCCGCGAGATGCTCGGCCATCGCGGCGACCTGGCGCGCATTGCCGCCGGTCGCGATCACCATGTAGTCGGCGATGGAGCTCTTCCCGGCGAGATCGATG
>JANNTF010000938.1:0-6994 GCA_031403455.1 Alphaproteobacteria bacterium
GGGAGGGCCAGCTCGCGCTCGGCAAACTCATTCGCACGCTGCAGCCAAAGGACATTCGCGGCCAGCTCATCATCCTGCCATCGTCGAACTTCCCAGCCGCGATGGCGGGCACGCGGACGTCGTCGATCGACGAGGGCAATCTCAACCGCAGCTTTCCGGGCAACCCCGACGGCACGGTGACGCAGCAGATCGCCTATTACATCGAGCACAGCCTGCTGCCCGGCTGCGACTTCGCCTTCGATTTCCACTCCGGCGGCAGCTCGCTGATGTACATCGCTTCGGCGCTGTGCACGCGCGACCCCGATCCGGTGCGCTTCCAGCGCGCCATCGATCGGCTCAAGGCGTTCGGCGCGCCGATCGCCTATTTCTCGACCAGCCCGCAAGGCGAGGACCGCACCTTGGGCGCGGGCGCGCAGCGCCAGGGCGTCGAATCGATGGGCACCGAACTCGGCGGCTCGGGCAAGGTGACTCCGGCGATCCTCAAGATCGCGGAGCAGGGCATCAAGCGTCTGCTCGCGCATGTCGGCGCCTACAAGGGCAAGGTGCAGCCGCCGCCGCCCACGCGGCTGCTCGAGGTCGGCGGCACCGATTATTTCGTCTATGCCCCGGATGCGGGCGTGTTCGAGCCGTTGGCCGAGCTCGGCGACGTCGTGAAGAAGGGCCAGCCCGCGGCCGCGATCCATTTCCACGACACGCCGTGGCGCAAACCCTCGATCGGACGCTTCGAGCATGACGGCACGGTGATCTGCATGCGGGTGCCCGGACGCACCGAGCGCGGCGACTGCCTGTTCCATCTCGGGACCGACTACAAGGAAACCGCGCCGGCGCCGGTCGTCGCCACGCCCATCGTGGTGTCGCCTGCCAAGCGGCGCGCGACCAAGCGGCGTTGAGAAGAAGGGGAGGCGGCGCATGAACCAGGTCGAGTTGCCACGTCGAACGCTGCTGCTCGGCGCCGCCGGCGCCGCCACGTCGGCGCAGCTTCCTCAGCGCGCCACGGCGCAGACGCCACGGCGGGGCGGCACGCTGATCGTCGCGGCGGATACCGAGCCGCGCAATCTCAACCCCGCGATCGTGGCCTCGAACGGCGTCTTCTATGTCGCAAGCAAGGTGATCGAGCCGCTCGCCGAGATGAGCGCCGGCGGCGACGGCCTGACGCCGCGCCTGGCGACCGCGTGGCAGGGTTCGTCCGATGGCCGCAGCGCGAGCTTCACGCTGCGCGAGGGCGTGACCTGGCACGACGGCAAGCCGTTCACGTCAGCCGATGTCGCGTTCTCGGCGCTGGAAGTGTGGCGCAAGCTGCAGAATCTCGGCCGTCTGGTGTTCAAGGATCTCGAGGCCGTGGACACGCCCGATGCGCGCACCGCGATCCTGCGCTTCGCCAAGCCCACGCCGTTCCAGTTGATCAAGAATGCGCTGCCGTCCTTGACCGCCGTGCTGCCCCGCCACGTCTTCGACGGCACGGACATCAACGCCAATCCGGCGAACCAGAAGCTGATCGGCACCGGACCGTTCCGTTTCGTCGAGCATCGACCGGGCGAGTATTACCGGCTCGAGCGCAATCCCAATTACTGGGAAGCCGAGCGCCCCTATCTCGACGGCATCATCTATCGCGTGCTGCCCGACCGCAGCGCGGTGGCCGCGGCGCTGGAGGCCGATCAGATCCAGCTCTGCGCCTTCTCCGCCGTTCCGCTGACGGATCTCGCGCGGCTCGCTGCCGTTCCCGGTGTCGTCGTCGCGCCCGGCGGCTACGAGGGCATCACCTATCAATTGACGGTCGAGATCAACCATCGCCGCAAGGAACTCGGCGATGTGCGCGTGCGCCGCGCGATCGCGCATGCGATCGATCGCGACTTCGTCGTCAAGACGATCTTCCTCGGCTATGCGAAAGCGTCGACCGGGCCGATCCCGAAATTCGACGCGCAATTCTACACGCCCGATGTCGCGACCACGCCGTTCGACGTGGCGCGCGCCAATGCGCTGCTCGACGCGGCGGGCTATCCCCGCGGCGCCGGCGGCGTTCGCTTTCAGCTGCGCCTGCTGCCCGCGCCGTGGTTCGAGCAGACACGGCAGATGGGCGATTATCTGCGCCAGGCGCTGCGCGCGATCGGCATCGATGCGCAGGTCGTCGCCAATGATCCCGCCGCGCATTCGCGCGCGGTCTACACCGATCACAATTTCGACCTTGCCATCGGCTCGCCGGTCTATCGCAACGATCCCGCGATCTCGACCACGATCCTCTATCAGAGCGGCTTGCCCGCTGGCGTGCCGTTCTCCAACCAATACGGCTACGCCAGCGCGGCGATGGACGAGGTGATCGGCAAGGCCGCCATCAGCGTCGACGCCGCCGAGCGCAGCGAACTCTATCGCAGCTTCCAGCGCCGCGCCGCCGACGAACTGCCGCTGCTCAACGTCGTCGAGTTCACCTTCATCACCGTGGCGCGCAGCAAGGTCCAGAACCTCGCCAACAATCCGCGCTGGGCGACATCGCATTGGGCGGATGCCTGGCTGTCGGGGTGAAAGCGGAGCACCCAGGTGAACCGCGCCTTGCGTGTCGTCGCGCGGCGCTGCATCGCCGCGGTGCCGACTTTCCTGCTCGTCGCGCTCGCCGCCTTCGCGCTGCTCGAAGCGGCGCCGGGCGATGCGGCCGACGCCTATCTGGCGCAGACCGGCGGTGACCAGGGCTTCGCGGCCGAGTTGCGGGCGCGCCTCGGTCTCGCCACGACCTGGCCCGAGCGGCTGCTCGGCTTTCTCGGCAATCTCATCGGCCTGAATCTCGGGCAATCGGTCATCTTCAATCGCCCCGTTCTCGCCGTGCTCGGCGAGCGACTGCCCAACACGCTGCTGCTGATGTCGGCGACGATTCTGGTGGCCGCGGGGCTGGGCGTCACGCTCGGCATACTCGCGGGCGCGCGACCCGGCGGTGCGCGCGATCGCGCCTTGTCGACGGCGGCGTTGACCTTGCTGGCGATGCCGAATTTCTGGCTGTCGTTGCTGCTCATCCTGGGTTTCGTGGTGAAGCTCGGATGGTTTCCGATCGGCGGCATCCGCACCATCGGCGCGCCTCTGCCCGGCGTGGCGGCGGGAATCGACGTGCTGCATCATCTCGTGCTGCCGGCCATCGCACTCGGCGCCGGGTACATCGCGCTCTATCTGCGCACGCTGCGGGCGGGCATGATCGAGGCATGGCGCGCCGAGCACGTGCGCGCCGCCCATGCGCGCGGCGTCCGGCGTCGCGCGGTCGTCTGGCGCGCGGTGGCGCGGCCCGCCTTGCTGCCGGTCGTCGTTCTGTTCGGGCAGCAGATGGGCACGCTGGTCGGCGGCAGCGTCGTCGTCGAGACGGTGTTCGCGATTCCCGGTATGGGGCGTCTCGCCTATGAAGCGGTGGTGGGCCGCGATGCGCTGCTGCTGGTCGGCGTGCTGCTCACGGCGACAAGTGTCGTCCTGCTGGCCAATCTCGTCGTCGACCTGTTGCTCGTGCGGCTCGACCCGCGTATCGGCGCCGCCGATGCGTAGCACCATGCTCGTCGCGACTCTGACCACGCATGAGGGCGCGATCGGGGCCGCGCTGTTGGTGATCGCCGCCGCCCTCGCGCTCGCCGCGCCGTTGCTGTCGCCGGGCGATCCGCTCGCGATGATCGGCCGGCCGCTGCTGTCGCCCTTCACGGATGCGAGCTTGCCGCTCGGGACCGACCGCCTCGGGCGCGATGTCGCGGCCGGGATCGTCCATGGCGCGCGCGAGAGCCTGTTCACCGCGCTGACGGTCGCGATCGTGGCGCTCCTCGTCGGCTCGGCGCTCGGCACGATCGCCGGCTACCTCGGCGGTCTCGCCGACGAGTGCATCATGCGTCTCGCGGATGCGGTTCAGACCGTGCCGTCCTTCCTGCTTGCGCTCGCGATCGTCAGCGCCGCCGGCCCCTCGGCCACGGGCGTGATCGCGGCGCTGGCGGCGAGCGCCTGGACGGCGCCGGCGCGCGTCGTGCGCGCCGAGGTGCTGAGCCTGCGCCAGCTCGCTTTCGTCGATGCGTCGCGGCTGTTCGGACGCCATCCCCTGGCGATCGCGTTCTCGGTGGTGCTGCCCAATGCGCTGGCGCCGGTCATCGCGCTCGCCGCGATCATCGTGGCCGGGGCGATATTGTCGGAATCGGCGCTGGCCTTTCTCGGGCTCGCGGATCCCAACCGGGCGAGCTGGGGCGCGATGATCGCCGAGGGGAGGAGCGTCCTGCGCACCGCGCCGCACGTGATCCTCGCGCCTGGCTTGGCCTTGCTGCTCACCGTCCTCGCCGTGAGTCTGCTCGGCGAAGGCGTGGCCAAGGCCGTCGCGCATCGCGCGTGACGGTTTCGCGTCAAATCGTGCCGAGCACCAGCGTACAGCAGCCGTCTCGGCCCTGGCGCCACGTGGTCGCGGCGAAGGCCACGCCGGATTCGCCGAAGCAGCCATTGTCGAAGCGCCCGGCAATCCGACACATCGTGGCGAGCGCATCGTCGCCGAGCCCAGCCTCGGTCCAGGCTTCCTTGAGCGGGCAGCGATGGACCTTGATCGTGACGGCGCCGCTGGCATGGGTCTGGACATCGTGCGGCCAGAGCGTGCCGTCGGCCGGACTCACGGCGAGGAAGGTCTTGGCCACCTGACCCGGCGTCGGGGCGGCCAGCGCGCCGAACAGATGCGCGCCCGCCTCCTGGCCGCGTCGCTCGATCGCCCGCGCCAGGATCGTCTCGGCTTGCGCCGCGCCGACCTCGCGGCTGATCTCCTGATAGATCGTCCAATAGAGCAGGGCGCGGTGCTTGTGCGAGGAATCGAGTTCCCGCGTCAGTCTCTCTTCACGTTCCGTCATGCCATGCTCCCGAGTGCAGACGGGCAAGTTAGGAAGAGCAGCGGTGCCGACACAAGCGCGTCATGCGCGCCGCTCGCGCGCGAGCCGCGCTTCGCGGATCGTGATGTAGAGCGTGCTGATGACGATGATCGCGGCGCCCAGGACCGTGTAGCGGTCCGGCAGCTCCGCGAACACGAAATACCCGGCCGCCACGGCGAAGAGCAGCCGTGCGTAGTCGACGGCGGCGAGCGCCGATGCCTCGCCGAGGCGGAAGGATCGGATCGCCACGTATTGGCCCATCGGCCCGATGAAACCGATCACGACGAGCCACAGGGTCTGCCACGCCGTGGGCGTCTGCCACACGAGGATGCCCGGCACCAGACTGCCGAGCGTGGTGAACACGGCGATATAGGCCATGATCTGGATCGGCGCTTCACGCGTTGCGAGGGCGCGTGTGGCGAGCGTGATGGAGGCGCCGAATGCCGCGCCGATGATGGCGACGAGATAGGCGGGGCTGATCTCCTCGATACCCGGACGCATGATCACGATCACGCCGACGAGCCCGACCAATGTCGCGGTCCAGCGTCGCCAGCGTACGATTTCGCCCAGCACGATGGCGGCGAAGGCGACGATGAACAGGTTGCGCGCGAAGCCGATGGAGGTCGCGCTCGCGAGCGGCAGATGCGAGTAGCTGTAGAAATACGCGGCCAGGCCGCCGATCGTCAGCAGCCCGCGGACGGCATGCAAGACGATATGTTCCGTCCGGAACACCGTGGGCCCCGCGCGGATCAGGAACGGCAGCAGCACCAGGAACTGCGCGGCGCTGCGCACCAGCACCAACTGCATGGTCGGCAACTCGGCGCCGATCATCCGCGTGCCGATGGTCTCGACCGTGAAGAAGCAAAACGAGAACAGCATCCACAGCGTGGCGCGCGTGTTCTGGCCCAAGCCGCGCATGAACCGGCGCATGCGGACGAACGATGCAGTGGCGCGGCGGGTCGGCGAATGGGAATGGGAGTCGGTCGAGACGGCGCTGATCCGATGCGAGAGGCTGGTTGCGTCGCGATGCGCAACCTCGACCGACATTATGGCGCAAATACCCGACACGATGTGACGCGAAGCACCTGGCGCGTGCATGGGAGCTGCGCGGGCAGCACCTGAAACAAACCGCAACATCGCGTGCGGCGAAGCCCACGCCTCATGCGGCCGCGGTCATCCGTCGAAGCGCACGCAGGCGATCGGCGGCAGATGCGCGGCGACGAATTCCCAGCGCTCTCCGGCGTTCTCGGACATCCAGAGATGCCCGGTGGTCGAACCCATCGCCAGGCGCTGGCCGGTGCCATCGATGGCCAGGCCGTGACGATAGACGAGATCGAACGCGCAGGCCTGCGGCAGACCCTCGCGCAGCAGCTCGAAGGACTCGCCGCCGTCGCGCGTCCGCGCGACCACCAGGGCGCCATCGACGGGGACGCGACATTCGTCCTTGATCGCCGGTACGAACCACGCGCTGAGCGGATCCTGGGGGTGCACGACGACGCCGAAGCCGAATTTCGCCGGCCGGATCGCGGTGATCTCGGTCCATGACGCCGCACAATCGCGCGAGCGAAAGACGCCGTTGTGATGCTGGACCCACAGCGTGTCGGGAGCGGCCGGACACTGCACGAGGCGATGCACATCCTGGCAGTTCGGCTCGAGACGGCGCTCCGGCGGCATGTACTCGGCATACATGCCGGACCCGCAGAGGCGCCACGAGGCGCCGGCATCGTCGCTGATCCAGGCGCCACCCGTCGACACGCCGACCGTGAGATGGCGTGAGTCGCGAGGATCGACGCAGATCGAATGGATGCCCGGCTGATCGTATCCGCCGCCCACCCATTCCTTGCGTTCCGGCCTGTGCCAGAGCGGCTCGTTCAGGGACCACGTGGCGCCGCGATCGTCCGAGCGGAACAGTCCACCAGGAATCGTGCCCGCCCACAGGCTTCCCGGCTGGTCGGGGCCGGCGCTCTCGAGCGACCAGAGCAGGGCCAGGCTATCGCCCTTCGCGTCGCCCTCTCCGCCTTCGGGGTAGATCGGCACCGCCACTTCGTGCCAGCGCTTCCCGCCGTCGTCGGAGCGATGCAGCTTCACGCCGAAATGCCCGAGGGCGAGAGCCGCGTAGACCGCGCCGTCGCGCGGGTCGCGCA
>JANNTF010000939.1:0-4453 GCA_031403455.1 Alphaproteobacteria bacterium
CGAGAATTTGTCGCTCGCCACATCGGGGAGGCAGCGCAGCAGGCCTTGCGTATAGGGATGGCGCGGCGCGGTGAAGACCCGCGTCGTCGGTCCCTCCTCGACGATCTCGCCGGCATACATCACGGCGACGCGCGTGCAGACCTGCGCGATCAGCCCGAGATTATGCGAGATGTAGATCAGGCTGGTGCCGTAAAGCTGCCGCAGCGCCGCGATCAGGTCGACGATGCCGGCCTCGATCGTCACGTCGAGACCCGTGGTCGGCTCGTCGAGCACCAGCAGCGCGGGGCGCGTAAGCAGCGCCATCGCGATCACGACGCGTTGCTGCTGGCCGCCGGAGAGCTGATGGGGATAGCCGCGCATGATGCGCTGCGGATCGGGAAGCCGGACATCCACGAGCATCGCCTCGACGCGCGGCCTCGCATCGTCCCAGCTCAGGCGCTCGTGGTGGACCAGGACTTCGCAGAGCTGCTCGCCGATGGTGAGGCTGGGATTCAGCGCCGCCATCGGATCCTGGAACACCATCGCGATGCGCCCGCCGCGCAAGCGCTCGAGCTCGGCGGCGGAGAGCTCGGCCATGTCGCGCCCTTCGAAGCGGATGCGGCCGCCGAGGATGCGACCCGTGCCGGCGAAATGGCGCAGGATCGCGAAAGCGCAGGTCGATTTGCCGCAACCGGACTCGCCGACGATCCCCACGCTCTCGCCCGCCGCGACGCTCAGGCTGACGCCGCTGACCGCGGGGATCTCGCCGCCGCGCGTGCGATAGGCGATCGTCACATCGTCGAGTTCGAGCAGCGGCGCGCGCATCCGGCCTCACTCCTGCAGCGAGAGTTCGCGGATGCCGTCGGCGAGCAGGTTGAAGCCGAGCACGAGGGACGACACGGCGATGCAGGGAAACACCACCATGTGCGGGAAGACGAGCGCCATGTTGCGGTTCTCGTTGATCATCGTGCCCCAATCGGGATTGGGTGGCGGCAGTCCGAGTCCGAGGAAGCCGAGCGTGCCGATGGCGATGATCACGTAGCCGAGCCGCAGGCAGAAATCGACGATCAGCGGCCCGCGCACATTGGGCAGGATCTCGACGATCAGGATGTACCAGACCGGCTCGCCGCGCAGCTGCGCGGCCTGCACATAGGCGCGGCCGCGCTGGTCGAGCACCAGGCCGCGCGTGATGCGCATGATCCCGGGCATCGCGCCGAGCGTCACGGCCAGCACGATATTCACCGCCGAGGCGCCGAATTTCGCGATGATCACGATGTAGAGGATCAGCAGCGGGAAGGCGAGGACGAGGTCGGCGAAGCGCGACAGCACCTCGTCGAGCCAGCCGCCCCTGAACCCGGCGACGAGACCCATCGCGATGCCGGCGGCGAAGGCCGCCAGCGTGGCGAGCGGCGCATAGAGCAGCACGCTGCGCGTCCCGAAGATGATCCGCGAAAGAATATCGCGGCCGAGCACGTCGGTGCCGAGCCAGAACATGATGCCACCGGGGCCGCGATCGCCGGGCAGGGACATCGGCTGCAGGCTGCGCGTCGGCGGCAGCGGCGCGAGCAACGGGGCGAGCAGGGCGACGATGACCCAGAACAGAACGATCGCGATCCCGATCATCGCGACCGGACTCGTCGTGAGGCGGCGCAATTGCGCGGTCACGTGTAGCGGATCCGTGGATTGAGGAAGCCGTAGCCGATATCGGCGAGTGATTGCGTGAGTACGGCGAGCAGGATGGTCAGCATCGTGCTGGCCTGGATCAGGAAGATGTCCTGCGCGAGCGATGCCTCGAGGATGAGCGAGCCCAGTCCCTTGTAGGCGAACATGAACTCGACCACGATCACGCCGCCGATGAGCCAATTGACCTGCAGCATGATCACGGTGAAGGGCGCGATCAGCGCATTGCGCAGCGCGTGGCGCAGGATGACGCGTCGCCGTGGGGTGCCCTTCAAGATCGCGGTGCGGACATAGGCGGTGGCCATCACATCGGCCATCGAGGCGCGGGTGATGCGCGCGACATAGCCGAAATCGTAGACCAGCAGGACCAGCAGCGGCAGCACGAGCTCGCGCGGGTTGAAGCCGTCGATCATCGACGATGTGCCCGGCAGCCAGCCGAGCCAGAACACGAGCACCGCGGTCGCGAAGATGCCGCTGGCGAAAGGCGGGATCGATGTCGTGACGATGCAGAAGGTCGAGACGATGCGGTCGAGCAGTGAGCCCTCGCGCATGCCGGCGAGCACGCCGAGGGTCAGCGACAGCGGCACCATGATCGCGAAGAATGCCGCCGCCAGGATCGCGGAATTGCCGACGCGCACCCAGAGGATGTCGGCCACCGGCCGGTTGAAGACGCGGGAGTGGCCGAGATCGCCGCTCACGAAGCGGATCAGCCAGCTCCAGTAGCGCAGCGCGAGCGACTGGTCATAACCGTTCTGCGTCAGCCAGAGGCGGCGCTGCTCGGCGCTCGAATACTGGCCGAGCACATTGGCGGCGACGGTCTCAGGATCGATCTCGAACAGGAAGAACAGCGTCAGCGACGCCAGCAGCATCGTGACGAGCATGTAGACCAGGCGTCGCACGACGGCGCGCGTCATCCGAGATTTTCCACCTGAGTTCCCCGAAATCAGCTTGTGAGCTAGGCCTGGAAGGGTCAATCATAAATATCTCCATCGTCACCTCGTCGCATTCTCAGGGGAAAGGTTGCTGACCGATGTCGATCGATCGCGAACACTCTTATCTTCCGCAGCTCCGGCAATTGCTCGTCGATCGCCGCTGCGATCGCCGCGAGTTCCTGCGCACCGCGACTCTGCTGGGCGTATCGGCGATCGCCGCGTCCGGTTTCGCCGATCGCGTTCTCGGACCTGAGGCCGGGACCGCGCGCGCGCAAGCGACGCCACGCAAGGGCGGCAGCCTGCGTCTCGCCGCGCGTGTGCGCGAGATCGCCAATCCGCATGCGCTAGGCAATGTTCCGGCCAGCAACGGCGCGCGCCAGGTCGTGCAGTATCTCGCCTGGACCGGCTACGACAACGTCACGCGGCCGATGCTGCTCGAGCGTTGGACGCCGAGCGAGGATCTGAAGACCTGGACGCTCCACGTCCGCAAGAACGTCAAATGGCGCAAGGGCCGACAATTCACGGCCGACGACGTGATCTGGAACATCAAGAATGTCTTGGATCCGAAGACCGGCTCCTCGGTGCTCGGCCTGATGAAGGGCTACATGCTCGAGGATTTCGACAGCGGCGAGAAGGACGCGCAAGGCCGGCCCCGCATGTCGTCGCGGCTGTGGGATTCCCGCGCGATCGAGAAAATCGATGATTTCACGGTGCGGCTGAACCTCAAGGCGCCGCAGCTCGCGGTGCCCGAGCATTTCTTCCACTACCCCTTCGTGATCCTGGATCCGGAGGAGGGCAATGTGTTCAAGCCTGGCATGAACGGCACCGGCGCCTTCGAACTGGTCGAGTACGACATTTCCAAACGCGCGATCTTCCGCGCCAACCGAAATTATTGGGGCAACGGGCCGCATCTCGACGAGGTCGTGTTCGTCGATCTCGGCGATGATGCCAACGCCGATCTCGCGGCCTATGCCTCGCGTCAGGTGCACGGCATCGTCTCCACGCATCAGGCGCAGTTTCCGGCCCTGAAGCGTCTGCCCAACACGGAGATCTACCTGGCGCGCACCGGCGCCACGGTGCATGCGCGCATGCAGCCGGTCGCGCCGTTCACGGATATCCGGATCGTGCGCGCGATGCGCTACGCCGTCGACAACGACAAGGTCGCGGAGATCACCTTCGGCGAGCTCGGCTATCGCGCGGAGCATCATCACGTTTCGTCGGCGCATCCCGAATACGCGCCGCTGCCGCCGTTCAAGCGCGACCTCGCGAAGACCAAGCAATTGCTCACGGAGGCCGGCTTTCCCAACGGCATCGACATCGCCGTGCCGATGACGGTCTCCTCGGGATGGCAGAAGGACATCGCGATCGCGCTGGTCGATCAATGGGCGGAAGCGGGGATCCGCGTGAAGCTCGAGCCGCTGCCTTCGACCGAGTGGAACAAGGTCTGGAACAAGGCGCCCTTCGCCTTCGGCGACTGGTCGCATCGGCCGCTCGGCGTGATGTGCCTCGCGCTCGCCTATCGCACCGGCGTGCCGTGGAACGAGTCGCTGTTCTCGAACAAGGAATTCGACGATCTGCTCGCCATCGCCGAGGCGACCGCCGATGTCGAGAAGCGTCGCCAGCATGTCCGCCGCCTGCAGGAGATCCTCCAGAATGACGGCCCGCTGGTGCAGCCGCTCTTCCGCAACGTGTTCATGCCGGTCGACAAGCGCGTGAAAGGCGTCCAGATGCACCCGACGCAATACATCGACTGCAATGAGTGGTGGATGGAGGCGTAGGCGTAGGCGGCAGCCCCCCTCCCCAACCCTCCCCCGCAAGGGGGGAGGGGGTTTCTGATGTGCCGGGCTCGATGGACTCCCTCC
>JANNTF010000940.1:0-5233 GCA_031403455.1 Alphaproteobacteria bacterium
CCTCGCGCCGCCGCTCGACCAGTGCGATCCGAGAGAATGTCATCGGCAAGGCTGTGAAGCCGAGCAATCGCCAGTGGCGTATTGAGATCGTCGGCCAGGGCCGTGCTCACTGTCGGCTCATCTAGATCAACTTCAAGCTCACCCTCGGCTTTGCCCGCAGCCGCGAGTGCTCGATACCAACGATCCAGTTCCCCCTTCGCCTGGCGCAGCCCCTCCTCCGTGAAGTCCAGCGGCGCGCGGTAATGCGTCTTCAGCAGCAGCAAACGGATCGCTTCGCCGGGCCATTTCTCCAGGAGCTCGCGCACGGTGAAGAAATTGCCGAGGCTCTTCGACATCTTCGCGCTGTTCAGTTCGAGGAAGCCGTTATGCATCCACACCTTGGCCATCGGTTCGCCATGGGCGCATTCCGATTGCGCGATCTCGTTCTCGTGATGCGGGAAGATCAAATCCTGACCGCCGCCATGGATGTCGAAGCTGGTGCCGAGATGCTCGGCGCTCATCGCCGAGCACTCGATGTGCCAGCCGGGCCGGCCGCGGCCCCAGGGCGAGTCCCAGCCCGGCATCGCGGGCGTGCTCGGCTTCCACAGCACGAAATCGGCGGGGTCGCGCTTGTAGGGTGCGACGTCGATGCGCGCGCCGGCGATCTGGTCGTCGCGCGAGCGGCCCGAGAGCTTGCCGTAGGCCGGGTCGCTGGGGACGTGGAACAGCACGTGCCCCTCCGCGACATACGCGTTCGCGCGCGCGATCAGCTTCGCGATGATCGCGATCATCTGGTCGATATGCTGGGTCGCGCGCGGCTGCACGCTCGGCTCGAGCGCGTTCAGCGCGGCCATGTCGTCCATATAGGCCTGCGCGGTGCGCCTGGTGATGCTCTCGATCGGCTCACCGCTCTCTCGCGCGCGCTCGATGATCTTGTCGTCGACATCGGTGATGTTGCGCACGTAGATGACATGCTTCTCGCCGTAGATCCGGCGCAGCAACCGGAACAGCACGTCGAACACCACGACCGGGCGGGCATTGCCGATATGGGCGTAGTCGTAGACGGTCGGTCCGCAGACATACATGCGCACGCGGGCGGTATCGATCGGGACGAACGCGTCCTTGCGACGCGTGAGCGTGTTGTGAAGCTGGAGCTGCATGGGCGTGACCTGGACTAGGAGCGGCACGAAACGGACGGCAACGCGAAAGACGGGCTTCAACAGCCCGCGATAATTCGCCGACAGCTCGTCTCGTGTTCGAAACCCATGGTCGCCATCTTGAACTCGCTCAAGCCGTCTCGCCGCGCAGGCGCGCCTGCGCACAACCGCGGCCGAGCACTGGTAGCAGCGTCTTGAGTTCCGGTCCATGCTCGCGTGCCGTGAGCGCGAGGCGCAGCGGCATGAACAACGCCTTGCCCTTGCGCGCGGTCGCCGCCCCGACCGCGGCGGTCCATTCGCTCCACGTCCGCTCGGTCCACGGCTCGGGCGGCAGCAGCTCGGCGGCCTGCGCGAGATACGGGCCCTCCGCCACGATCGGCGCCAGCTTCTCGCGGCAGATCGCCCACCACTCCCGCGCGTCCCCGAGCTTCGAGAGATTCGGGCGCACCGCGTTCCAGAACGCTTCGTCGATTCCGCCGAGGCCCATGCCCGCGAGCTGCGTGCGCACGCGAGCGAACGGCGACGCGTGGATGATCGCTGCATTGAGACGGCGGATCTCCTCGATGTCGAGCTTGGGCGACGCGCGCCCGAAACGCGAGAGATCGAACCCGGCGACGAGATCGCGCGGATCGATCACCGGTTCGATCGGATCGGCCGTGCCCAATCGCGCGAGCAAAGCGTTGATCGCCATCGGCTCCAGCCCCTCGTCGCGCAAGCTGGCGATCGACAGGCTGCCGAGGCGCTTGGAGAAATTATGCCCGCCGGCATCGGTCAGCATGCTGAAATGCGCGAAGGTGATGCTCTCCGCCGCGCCCAGCGCCTCGAAGATCTGCAGCTGCACGGCGGTATTGGCGACGTGGTCCTCGCCGCGGATGACATGCGTGACGCCAAGCTCGGTATCGTCGACCACCGAGGCCAGCGTGTAGGTCGGCGTGCCATCGGCGCGGATGAGCACGGGATCGCTCAGCTTGCTGCCGTGGAAACTCTGCGCCCCGCGCACGCCATCGACCCAGGAGGTTTCCTTGGTATCGATCATGAAGCGCCAATGCGGCCGACGGTTCTCCGCCTCGAAGGCCCGGCGCTGCTTCTCGGACACGCGCAACGCCGCGCGGTCGTAGATCTGCATGCCGCCATCGGAGACCTGCTGGAACCGCTTGAGCTTCAGCTCCTCCTCGGTCTCGTAGCAGGGGTAGAGACGGCCCCGCTCCTTCAGCCGCTCGCCGGCGGCGGCATAGTGCGCGAAGCGATCCGATTGGCGCGCGAAATTGTCCCAGTTCAGGCCGAGCCAGCGCAGATCGGTTTCGATGTCGGCCGCGAATTCCGCCGTCGACCGCTCGCGATCCGTGTCGTCGAGCCGCAGCAGCAGCGTGCCGCCATGCCGGCGCGCGAAGAGCCAGTTGATCAGCGCGCCGCGCGCATTGCCGAGATGGAGCCGGCCCGTGGGGCTCGGCGCGAAGCGCACGACGATGTCGGCCATCACTCGACCATCGCCATGTCGCGGCGACGCTCGATCATGCGCCCCCCGCTCGAAAGCCATTGGTGATCGGATAGCGGCGGTCGCGGCCGAACGCGCGGCGCGAGATCTTCACGCCCGGCGGCGCCTGACGACGCTTGTATTCGGCGATGTCGAGCATGCGCCAGATCCGGCGCACATAGGCCTCGTCGTGGCCACGCGCGACGATGTCCTCGACGCGCATCTCCTGCTCCACGAGACAATGCAGGATATCGTCGAGCTTCGCGTAGGGGCCGAGCGACGCCTCGTCGGTCTGATCGGGTTTTAGCTCGGCCGTCGGCGGCTTGGTGATCACACGCGCCGGCATCACCGGCCCTGCGGGGCCGCGCCAGAATGCGAGATGATTGGCGTTGCGCCAGCGGCACAGCTCGAACACCGTCGTCTTGTAGACGTCCTTGAGCACGGCAAACCCGCCGCACATGTCGCCATAGAGCGTCGCATAGCCGACGGACATTTCGGATTTGTTGCCGGTGGACACCACCATGTGGCCGAATTTGTTCGACATCGCCATCAGCGTCAGGCCGCGCGCACGCGACTGGATGTTCTCCTCGGTGATGTCCGGCTGCTTGCCCGCGAACGCGTCGGCCAGCATGGCATTGAACGCGGCCATCGCCGGCTCGATCGAAATGCTCTCGTAATGGATGCCCAGCAATTCCGCGATTGCGGCCGCGTCCTCCAGGCTGTCGCGGCTGGTGTAGGGCGACGGCATCATCACCGCCCGCACGCGATCCTTGCCGAGCGCATCGACGGCGATCGCCGCGGTCAGCGCCGAATCGATGCCGCCGGAGAGCCCGAGGATCACGCCGGGGAACCGGTTCTTGTCGACATAGTCGCCGAGCCCGATCACCAGCGCGGCATAGATCGACGCAAGGGAATCCGGCGGCTTGGCGATCGCGCCGGGCGCGCAACCCCAGCCGCCTTCCGCACCGCGCGTCCAGCGCGTCAGCATCAGATGCTCGCGAAACGCCGGCGCCTGCGCGACCAGCCGGCGATCGCCATTGATGACGAAGGACGCGCCGTCGTAGACGACCTCGTCCTGACCACCGATCTGATTGACGTAGATCAGCGGCAGCTGCGTCTCGACGACGCGCGCGACCGCAAGGTTGATCCGCTCATCGGTCTTGCCCGCCTCGTAGGGACTGCCGTTCGGCACGATCAGGATCTCGGCGCCGGACTCGGCGAGCGTCTCGCTGACGTCGGGCTTCCACATGTCCTCGCAGATCATGACGCCGAGGCGCACGCCGCGAAACACGGCGGGCCCCTGTGGCTTGCCACCAGCAAAGACGCGCTTGTCATCGAAGACGCCGTAATTGGGTAGATCCTGCTTGAAGCGCTGCGCCGTGATCTTGCCGCCGTCGAGCAGCAAGGCGGCGTTGTAGGGCAGGCCGATCTCGACCCAGGGCGCGCCGACGAGCAGCGCTGGACCGCCATCGGCCGTCTCGCGCGCCAATGCCTCCACCGCATGGCGGCAGGCGTCGAGAAAGGCGGGCTTCAGCACGAGATCCTCGGGCTGATACCCGGCGACGCAGAGCTCCGGAAACACCACGAGCTCGGCGCCGAGCGCGGCGGCCTCACGGCGGAAATCGCGGATCCGCACGACGTTGCCGGCGATGTCGCCGACAGTGGGATTGATCTGCGCGATGGCTATCGAGAGCGTGTTCGTCATGGATCGGCTCAGGGTGACCTGGAGGGGCGTGAAACCACAAGCCCCGCCTCACTGCTCCTTGCTGGCCGCTTTGGCTTGTTTGCCGATCGCCATCTTGTCGAGATAGGCGAGCATGATCGCCGACACGATGAAGGTCATGTGAATGACGACCAGCACCAGCAGCTTGTCGTTGGCGATCGAACCGGAATCGAGAAACGCCTTGAGCAGGTGGATCGACGAGATCGCCACGATCGACGAGGCGAGTTTGATCTTCAGCGACCCATGGTCGAGCTTGCCGAACCACGCGAGCTGCTCGGCGCCGTCCGGGGAGTCGATCCGGCTGACGAAATTCTCGTAGCCCGAGATGATCACCATGACGGTCAGATTGGCGACCATCACGAGGTCGACCAGCGACAGCACCAACAACACCATCGCGCTCTCGTCCGACTGGAAGAGGACGCGGCTGAGATGGACGAGTTCGCCGAAGAACTTGATCACGATCAGAACCAGCACGAGCACGAGACCGAGATAGAGCGGCGCCTGGAGCCAGCGGCTGGCCAGGATGATGCGTTCGACGATGCGCTCGAGAGCGCTGATGGGATCAGGGGACGGCATGGACGCGGGGCATAGCAGATTCAGCCCTCGCATCGCCACAAGCTGCAGCTAGCCCACGCCAAGCCCGGCTTCGGCGGCGAAACGCGCGACCAGCTCGCCGGCCGGCGCCGCGCGCGCGAGGCGATGGCCCTGCCCCGCCCACATCGCCATCAGCTCCACGCGACCCTGCTTCGCCGCCGCCGCCCGCAACGGTCCCGACAAAGCGCTCTGCACGCGATAATCCGGCGCCGCATCGGCCGATTTGTCCAAGGTCTCGAGCAGGCGATTGCGCAGCCCGCGGGCGTGGCGTCCCGTGACACCGCGAGTCAGCATCGTGCCCTCGGC
>JANNTF010000941.1:0-8673 GCA_031403455.1 Alphaproteobacteria bacterium
TGTGCGGCCGCGGCGACAAGGACGTCTTCGCGATCGCCGAGCGCTTCGGAGTGAAGCTGTGAGCCGCATCGCGGCGCGCTTCGCGGCCCTGAAGCGCGAGGGTCGCGCCGGCCTCGTGACCTATGTCATGGCCGGCGATCCCGACGCCGCGACCTGCGCGGCCATTCTCGATGGCCTGCCGGCCGCCGGCGCCGATGTCATCGAACTGGGCATGCCGTTCTCCGACCCGATGGCCGATGGTCCAGCGATCCAGGCTGCGGGGCTGCGCGCGCTGGCCGGCGGCATGACGCTGGCGGGAACACTCGCCCTCGTGCGTGGTTTCCGCGCCCGCCACGCCGAGATTCCGGTCGTGCTGATGGGATATTTCAACGTCGTCTTCATCTACGGCGTCGATCGCTTCATGCGCGATGCGCGCGATGCCGGCGTCGACGGCGTGATCATCGTCGACCTGCCGCCCGAAGAAGCCAACGAGGCCGCGCCGCAAGCCAGGGCCAATGGCCTGGATCTCATACGGCTCGCGACGCCGACCAGCGACGATGCGCGGCTGCCACGCATCCTCGAAGGCGCGAGCGGTTTCCTCTACTACGTGTCCGTTCTCGGCGTCACCGGCACACGCAGCGTCGACGATCGCGCCGTGAGCGGGGCCGTCGCGCGGCTGCGCAAGCACACGATGCTGCCGATCGCCGTCGGCTTCGGCATCAAGACACCCGAAGCCGCCGCCGCGGTGGCGCGTAGCGCGGACGCCGTCGTCGTCGGCTCCGCCTTCGTCCAGACGATCGCGGAGACTCTCACCGCGAGCGGCAAGGCCGGCCCGGACACGGTCGCGAGGATCCACCAGCTCGTGCGGATACTGGCCAGCGGCGTGCGCGGCGCGGCCGGCGCCAAGGTCGCCGCGTCATGAACTGGATCACCAACTACGTCCGACCCAAGCTGCAGGCGCTGGTCCGCAAGTCTGAAGTGCCGGACAATCTCTGGGACAAATGCCCGGCCTGCGAGAAGATGATCTTTCATCGCGATCTCGAAGCGAACCAGCGCGTCTGCACGCATTGCGGCCATCACATGCGCCTGTCCGCGAAACGACGCCTCGAACTCCTGTTCGATGATGGCGCCTACACGCTGATCGAGCTGCCGAGGACGATTCAGGACCCGCTCAAATTCCGTGATCGCAAGCGCTACAGCGACCGGCTCAAGGAAGCGCGCGACCGGACCGGCGACCAGGACGCGATCCTCGTGGCGCATGGCACGATCGATGGCGTGCCGGTTGTCGTCGCCGCCTTCAACTTCGAATTCCAGGGTGGCTCGATGGGCGTCGCGGTCGGCGAAGGCTTCCTCGCCGCGGCGCGCCTCGCTGTACTGCAGCAGGCGCCGCTGATCGCCATCCCCGCGTCGGGCGGCGCGCGCATGCAGGAGGGCATCCTCAGCCTGATGCAGCTGCCGCGCACCGTGATCGCGGTCGAGGAGGTCAAGGAAGCCGGCCTGCCCTTCATCGTCGTCCTCGCGGATCCGACGACCGGCGGCGTCTCCGCCTCCTTCGCCATGCTCGGTGACATCGCGATCGCCGAGCCGGGCGCCGTGATCGGATTTGCGGGCGCACGCGTGATCGAGGAAACCATCCGCGAGAAGCTGCCGCCCGGCTTTCAGAAGGCCGAATATCTGCTCGAGCATGGGCAGCTCGACATGGTCATCCATCGCCATCAACTGCGCGACCAGCTGGCGCGGCTGCTCAAGCTGCTCACCGAACCGCAGCGCATGGCCGACATCGTCCAGCTGCCGCAGCCCGGCTTGGACATCCCGGCGCGCCCCGCCGGCACGGCGCCCTGACGACCAGCGCCGACCCGATCCTCGATCGCCTGACGGGTCTGCACCCGAAGGTGATCGATCTGAGTCTCGATCGCGTGCGCCGGTTGCTGGCCGATCTCGGCGATCCGCAATCGTCGCTGCCGCCGGTGATCCATGTTGCCGGCACCAACGGCAAGGGCTCCACGGTCGCCTATCTGCGCGCGATGGCCGAGGCCGACGGCAAGCGCGTCCACGCCTATACGAGCCCGCATCTCGTGCGCTTCAACGAGCGCATCCGCGTCGCCGGCATGTTGATCGCCGATGCCGCTCTCGCGCAGATCCTGGCCGAGGTCGAGCACGTGAATGCCGGCCGGCCCATCACCTTCTTCGAGATCACGACCGTCGCGGCCTTTCTCGCCTTCGCACGCACACCGGCCGATCTGACCCTGCTCGAGATCGGGATGGGTGGCCGGCTCGACGCGACCAACGTTGTGGAGCGACCGCTGATGTCCGTGATCACGCCGGTCTCCTTCGACCACATGGAGTATCTCGGCGACACCCTCGCGAAGATCGCGGGCGAAAAGGCGGGAATCTTCAAGCCCGGTATCCCGGTCGTGATCGGCAAACAGCCGGAGGAGGCGGCGACGGCAATCGCCGCGCGCGCACGAGAACTCGGGGCGCCGATGTATCGCTACGGCCGCGAGTGGCAGGCGACACCGCATTCCGGGGGCGCGCAATTCTCCGGGATCGGGCGGCGCGAATTGCCGCTGCCGCCGCTGCCCGGCCCGCATCAGATCGACAATGCGGCGCTCGCCGTCGCCGCGGCGGAGATGCTGCCGGGTCGTTTGCGCCTCCATGAGACCGCGTTGCGCGCGGGAATCCTGCGCGCGGAATGGCCGGCGCGGCTGCAGCGGCTGCGGCGCGGCCCTCTCATCGAGTCGCTGCCCCGCGATTGCGAGCTCTGGCTCGACGGCGGTCACAACGAGGATGGCGCGAAGGCGATCGCAGCCTGGGCCCGCGCGCTACCGGACGCGGCGCCGCTCGACCTCGTCATCGCGCTGCGCTCGACCAAGCGCGCGGAGCCGTTCCTGGCCGCGCTCAAGCCTGTCATGCGTCGCCTCGTCTGCGCCGGCAATCCGCAGGATGCGATCGCCATGCCGCCGGCGCTGCTTGCCGCTGCGGCACGCAACGTCGGCTGCGCGGAGATTCACGAGGCCGCGGATGTCGCCGCCGGGCTGCGGCTGCTCGATGCGCCGCGGCGCGTGCTGATCTGCGGTTCGCTCTATCTGGCCGGCGCCGTGCTGACCGAGAATGGCTGAAATTCAACGCTGGGGATTCCGGTACATGATCTACGACTTCGCCACGACAGCGCCGATGGATCGCTACAAGCTGCTCGCGGGATGCGTCGTGCCGCGGCCGATCGCGCTGGTCAGCACCACCGATGGAAAGGGCGCCAACAACGCGGCACCCTACAGCTTCTTCAACGTGATGAGCCATGAGCCGCCGATCATCGTGCTCGGCATCGAACAGCGCCGCGCCGAGACGCCGAAGGACACGGTCGGCAACATCCGGATCACCGGGGATTTCGTCGTCAATCTCGTCGACATGGCCATCGCCGAGGCGATGAATGTCTGTTCAATCGATTTCGATGCCGGCGTGGACGAGTTCGAGAAGGCCGGCCTCACGCCGGTAGCCAGCGTGAAGATCCGCGCGCCACGGATCGCCGAAGCGCCTGTCGCGATGGAGTGCACGCTGTTGGACGAGTTGCGCTACCGCCAGGGCCGCTCGATCATCGTCGGCGAGGTGGTGGCATTCCATGTGCGCGATGGGCTGGTGGACGAGCGCTTCCACGTCGATACGCTGAAGCTCGACCTCGTCGGCCGTCTCGCCGGCGGCGGCTATTGCCGGCTCAGCGATCCGTTCTCGATCCCTCGCCTGAGCCCGGCCGATTGGGCCGATGGCAAGCGCGCGAAGATATCTCCGTATCGGGGATGACGACGGCCGACTCCGTGGCGCAAGCCGTTAAGCATGTCCGCGGACGCCATGTTTGTGATGCCTGCGACGTCCGGGGCGCCTCACCCAGCCGGGCTACCTCTTGTGTGTGGGCGCGTCGCGCGCGGCTATCCGACGCGAGGCTGGGCGAACCGACCAGCTGATCTTCGCACAAGCCGACGGCCGCCGGTGCGGGCATCGCGCACTGATCCATGCATGCTGCGAGCGCACCGCTTCACCCCGTCGGGTGATATGCGAGGATCGTCCGCCACGGCGCAGGAATACGATGGATAAAGGGTTTTACGGCGCGAACGGCGCCGCGCCGCGTCACTGAAATCTGCGGCGACGTGGATCCACGATGGGCAGCGCACGCTTTGCGATGGTCGTGACGGACGGCGCGATCGGGCGCGCGCGGACAGCGAATCACTTTGGTTAATTGCGCGCGCGACTCGGGTTCGCGGACATCCCGACGCGGGTCTAGGCACCCCATGGTTGCTTGTCGCGACTGCGAAGTTTCATTAGCGTCATAGTTGCGTTCCATCACCAATAAGGCGGACGCAGGAGCGGGGAATGAGGGCACGAACGAGTCTGCATGATCTGGTCTATCCGGAGCGACGCGACAGCGATGTCGGCGCGCAGACTCCTGGTCAGGTCACATTGGATGATTGGAGCTGGTTCACCGGGCCGAGCATCTATCGCACACCGATCTGGTATCGCTGCGCCGAGATCGCGGCATCGCTGGTCGCGTTGACGCTGGCCCTGCCGGTGATCCTCGTCGTTGCGATCCTCATCAAGCTCGAGAGTCGGGGGCCGGCGATCTTCGTTCAACGTCGCATGACGACCGGTTGTCGCCCGTTCAAGTTCATCAAGCTGCGGACGATGTACACGGATTGCGATCAACGATTCCCGGAGCTCGCGCCCAAGCAGCTGCAGCATCAGGAGTCGAGCCAGATCCGACTGCAGATTCCCGATGATCCGCGCGTGACGCCGCTCGGCCGGTGGCTGCGTCGGACGAGCATCGACGAACTTCCGAATTTCTGGAACGTCCTCACCGGGGACATGGCCCTCGTGGGACCGCGGCCCGAGATCACGGAGATGCTCCCGCACTACAAGGGCGCGATGCTCGAGAAATTCTCGGTACGACCGGGCATCACCGGCTATGCGCAGATCCTCGGTCGCGGCGAACTCGACTTCGTGCAGACCGTCGGCCACGACCTGCGTTACGTGCAGGATCGCTCTTTGCGTGTCGACCTGGGGATCCTGCGGGACACCATCAAATCCGTCTTCCTTTGCCGCGGCGCATTCTGACCGCGGCGATGAGAGAGAACCGCAGATGCCCGTCGCACAGGATTATCTGAAGCGGATTCCGCAATATACGCGGCTGGGACGTCATGCGCGCTCGGTGATCGAGCACGGCACGCCCCGCAAATGGTTCAACCTCGCGCTGGTCGAAACCGAACGGCGCCTGCGTCGGATCGAGGTCAAGGGCCGCCCGTACATTCTGTTTCTCGATCCGTGCAACTACTGCAACCTGCGCTGCCCGCTCTGCCCGACCGGGGCGAACGAGCTCGGACGCCGGCAGCAATTGATGTCGTTCGAGTGCTTCAAGCGATATCTCGATCCGCATCTGCCCTATCTGTTCGAGGTCAATCTCCATAATTGGGGCGAGTCGATGATCAATCCGGAGCTTTACCGGATGATCGCGTATGCGGCGTCGCGCAACGTCGGCACCAATATCAGCTCGAATCTCGTGATCGCGAAATCGTCCGATCTGGACGGGCTGCTCGAGTCCGGCCTCGAGTATCTGACCGTCTCGTTGGACGGCGCGGACCAGGAATCCTACGTGAAGTATCGGGTTCGCGGCGATTTCGACCGCGTCATCGCCAATCTCCGTGAACTGATCCGGCGGCGCAACGCACGCGGCCAGGCACGACCGTTCATCGAGTGGCAGTACATCGTGATGAAGCACAACGAATCGAAGGTGGAGCAGGCGGAAGCGCTCGCGAAGCAGATCGGCGTGGATCTGATCCGCTTCATCCCGGTCGGGCTCCCCTTCGAAGCCAAGAACCGCAAGTCACTCGCCGCGGAGTGGTTCCCGACCCAGTTCGAAGGCCGCGCAACCGGCGAGGAAACGCCGCAGACCTTCGGCCAGGCGGATCGTCCGTCGCCCTGTTACTACCTCTATCGCTCGATGGTGGTGAACGCCGACGGCGGCGTATCTCCGTGTTGCATCGTCTATCGCGAGACTCGCGACTTCGACGACCTCAAGCAACATGCGCAGATCGACATCGGCGCGATCTACAACAACGAGAAGTTTCGCTCCGCGCGCTCACTCTATTCGTCCAAGGAACTGCCGAACCGAAAGCGCACGATCTGCGACGGCTGCGACCTGTTCGCGCGGCACCCGAGCAAGGCGGTCAAGCAGCGCACTCGCTCCGCCGAACCGAAGACCCTCGCCGTCAGCAAGGTGGAGGGCCACAATGACTGAACATGCCCCTCCCCAGCTGTCGATCGTGATCGTCAACTACAATGGCGGCCAGCTGGTCCTGGATTGCCTGCGATCGATCTTCGAGCATCCGCCCGAGGCCAGCTTCGAGATCGTCGTCGTGGACAATGCGTCGGTCGACGAGAGCGCCGCGCGCATCGCCGAGCAATTCGCGCAGGTGCGTCTGATTTGGCTGACACGCAATCGCGGCCTGACCGGCGGGTTCAATCACGGCGTGGCGCAGAGCACGGGGAGCTACATCCTCTCGCTGGACAACGACACGGTGGTTCTGCCGGGCTCGCTTCAGCGGATGGTTGCGTTCCTCGATGCCAATCCCAGGATCGGCGCATGCGGCAGCGAGTTGATCTATCCCGACGGCACGCCGCAGCAGACCGCGCGACGCTTCCCGCATCCGCTGAACGCCCTGTTCGGTCGGCGCTCCCTGCTGACGAAGCTGTTTCCCGGGAATCCGATTTCGCAGCGCTATCTGATGACCGAAGCGGGGCCGCGCGACGTTGCTTTCGAAGTGGATACGCTCTCGACTGCATGCATGATGGTTCGCCGCGACGTCGTGGCTCAGGTCGGCGCCTATGACGAGGCGTTCTTCGTCTACTGGTCGGATACCGATTGGTGCCGACGCATCAAGACCGCGGGCTGGCCGATCCATTCGCTGCCGGACTCGCGGGTGATCCACAACGAGAACATCAAGGCGCGGCATCGCAAGGGACGGCGCGTGCGCTCCGTGATCGATTTCCATCGCGGCGCCTATCGATACTTCCGAAAGCACCATATCCGCTCTCCGTTCAGCCCCATGAATCTCGTCGCCGTCGTCGGCTTGTCCGGCCGAGCAGCCCTATTACTGCTTTCAGACGAGGTACGTTTCTTGATCCAGCGCCTGCGGCCACCGCCGCAGGCAAGATAGGATCGTTGGGCGCGGCCAAGCTTCGCCGCAGGAGTGACATCGATGTCGATCGACGCTGGGCGCCCCGCCTTGAAGGGCGCCATCCTCGCTGCAGGCCGTGGAACGCGCATGGCGGCGTTCGGCGAGCCGCTGCCGAAATGCCTCATGCCCATCGGCAATCGGCCGCTGATCGAGTTCCAGATCGACATCATGCGCGCCCTGGGCATCGACGACATCGTGATCCTGATCGGTCACAAGGGTTACGAAATCACCAAGGTTCTCGGCGACGGCAGTCGTCTCGGCGTCAAGCTCACCTATGTCGAGCAGACATCGATCTTCGGCATCGCGCACGCGGTGGGCCGGCTCGAGCCGCATATCGACCGGCCGTTCCTCCTGATGCTCGGTGACATCTTCTTCCTGCCCGGCGACCTGGCGCGCATGGTGGAGATCTTCCATGCGCAGAGCGAAGGCGCCGTGCTCGCGGTGAAGCACGAGGCTGACCCGGCCGCCGTACGGAAGAACTTCTCCGTGACGCTTTCCCCCGAGGGTCTGGTCACGCGGGTGATCGAGAAACCACGCTACGTGCACAACCCGCTGAAAGGCGTCGGGCTCTACATCTTCGGCCTGTCGATCTTCGACGCGATCCGGCGCACGCCTCGAACCGCGATGCGCGACGAGTACGAACTCACCGAGTCGATCCAGGTGATGATCGATGACGGCCATCCCGTGCGCGTCAGCCAATCCGTCATCGACGACATCAACCTCACCTATCCGACCGACCTGCTGCGGTGCAATTTGATGCTCGCGGCGAAGCATCCGGATCAGCGCCTCGTCGACAGTTCGGCGACCGTCAATCCCCAGGCGCGCATCAGCCAGTCCGTGATCGGCGCGAATGTCAGGGTCCAGAGTCCGATCTCGATCAAGCGCACGCTGATCCTGAGCAACAGCGTGGTGACCACCACCAGCGATCTCGAAGACATGGTCGTGGCGCCGCACGGCGTCTTCGACTGCCGCCCCCAAACGGTCGCCTGACGGCGAGCCCGCGGCGGAAGCGACTCACGATCATGCGCGTCCTGGCGATCCTCCCCAGTCTGCCCTTCCCCGCCGACAACGGCCAGAAGCATCGCTTCTGCCATCTGCTACGTGATCTCGCGCGTCATGAGGACGTCGGGCTGGTCTGCTTCGCCGACGACACCGAGCGACAACGCTACGGCGGCGAGGACGACCAATTGTTTGCGGAGCTGCGTCTCGTGTCGATCAACACGATGACGCCGGCGGCGCGCGCAACCGCGTGGCTGTCGCCGGAACCCTCAGAAGTCCGCCACTTCGCTTCAAAGGCGATGAAGGAGGCGGTGCGCGGGGCGGTAAGCCGCTTAAAGCCCGATGTCATCCTCAGCGGCGATCCGGCGCTCACGCGCTACGTGCTGCCGTATCGCGACACGCCCAAGGCGCTCGACTATGTGTGCGAGGTTCTGCTGCAGGCACGCCGTATGGAGGCGCTCGCCCAGGGCATGTC
>JANNTF010000942.1:0-10779 GCA_031403455.1 Alphaproteobacteria bacterium
CATCGATCTCGCAATGGGAGTTTGGAAGATCATGACGCATGCCACGCCTGCCCTGCTCGCCAAGGCGCGCAAGCATCTCTTCGTCGCCGTCGTCTCGGACACGCTCGACGCGCTGGGCTACACGAACCAGGCCTTCGCCCCCCATGTGCGGCCGCTCGACGACTCGCTGAGCTTCCTCGGCCGCGCGC
Source organism: Alphaproteobacteria bacterium (assembly GCA_031403455.1). Lineage (GTDB taxonomy): Bacteria > Pseudomonadota > Alphaproteobacteria > CACIAM-22H2 > CACIAM-22H2 > CAIOSQ01. The sequence continues at coordinate 189 of JANNTF010000942.1, forward strand.
GCACGGGCATCTATCGCGAGGTCTTCCATGTCGCGCCGGGCAATCCCTACGAATTGGAAATCAAGCTGATCGACGATCTCCAGAAGGGCGAAGTCTGCGTGCTCGCCTGCTCGGGCAATCCGCGCATCGCGCCCTGGGGCGAGTTGCTCTCCACCGCATCGAAGACGCGCGGCGCCGCAGCCTGCGTGACCGACGGCCTCGTGCGCGACATCCGCGCGATCCGCAAGATGAAGTTCCCGGTCTTCGCGGGCGGCATCGGCCCGCTCGACTCCAAGGGCCGCGGCATGGTCGCCGCCATCGACGTGCCGGTCGATGTCGCGGGCGTCCATATCCTGCCGGGCGATCTGGTCTTCGGCGACGCGGACGGCATCGTGGTGATCCCGCAAAAGATCGAGAGCAAGACCCTGACCAAGGCGCTCGAGAAAGTTCTGGGCGAGCACAAGACGCTCGCGGATCTCAAGCGCGGCCACAAACTCGCCGACGTCTTCGCGCGCTACGGCGTGCTCTGAGCAGGGCGCGATCGCGCGACCCAGCCATGCCGCGCCTGATCTCCTGCGGCATCGTCACGTGGGACTGGCTGTTCCGCGTCGATGAGATTCCAGCGACGCCGATCAAGGTCGCGGCGCAGGATTGCGTCGCGACGGGCGGCGGCATGGCCGCGTCGGCGGCCTGTGCGATGGCGCGGCTCGGCGGCGAGGTCGAGTTCTGGGGCCGCTGCGGCAACGACGTCATCGGCGATGACATTCTCGCGGACATGCGCAGCTACGGCGTGCGCGTCGATCGCGTCCGGCGCATTGCCGGCTACGCTTCGCCGGTCGCCGCGATCCTGATCGACCGGCACGGCGAGCGCCTGATCGTGCCGTTCTACGATCCGGCGCTGGATCAGGACCCGGCCTGGCTGCCCATCGGCGATGTGGAGCAGATCGACGGGCTGATGGTCGATGCGCGCTGGCCGCGCGGCGCGGCGCGTGCGCTCGCGGCGGCGCGCGACGCCGGCAAGATCGCATTGCTCGATGCCGATCTCGCGCCGCGCGAAATTCTCGATTCGCTGATCGCCTGCGCGACGCATGTCGTGTGGTCGGAGATCGCGCTGCGCGACTGGTCGGGCCAGGCGACGCCCGAGGCGGGGTTGCGCGAAGCACGGCGCCGCTTCGGCGGCTTCCTCGGCGTCACCGTCGGCGAGCACGGTTTCCGCTGGCTCGAGGGCGACACGCTCCGCGCCGAGCCGGCGCCGCGCGTCGATGCCGTCGATACGCTTGCCGCCGGCGACGTCTTCCACGGCGCGTTCCTGCTCGCTCTCGCCGAAGGCAAGCCGATCGACCAGGCCGCGCGCTTCGCCAATGTCGCCGCCGCCTTCAAATGCCGCGGCTTCGGCAGCCGCACGACCACGCCGACGCGCGAAGAGGTCGACGGGTTTCTGGCGACTTGGAACCCCTGAACTGGAGCCAGACTCACCACCCCGCGCGCTTCGCGCGCTGCCCCACCTCAAGATGAGGAGGGGCGACGAGGAATTCTTTGTCGTCCCTCCTCACCTTGAGGAGGGACGGGCGCGCGCGAAGCGTGCGCCAGGGTGGTGAGGCCCCGCGCTCTGCTCAGGGCCGCAGCCTCCGCGCCGATCGGGAGAGCGCCTCGATGCGGCGCCAGTCGCGTGCGGCGATCGCGTCCTTGGGCATCATCCAGGTGCCGCCGACGGCGATCACGTTGGGGCTGGCGAGATACTCGCCCGCGCTCGCCTGGTTGAGCCCGCCGGTCGGGCAGAACACGACATCCGCGAAGACCGGCGCGAAGGCCGCCAGCGCCGCCACCCCGCCGGATTGCTGCGCGGGAAAGAATTTCAACGTCGTGAAACCGGCAGCGCGCGCCTGCATGATCTCCGACGCCGTCACCGCGCCGGGCAGCCAGGCAAGCTTGGCAAGCGTTGCCGCCTGCGCCATCGCCGGATCGAAGCCGGGGCTGACGGCGAAAGTCGCGCCCGCGCCTTCGGCGCGCACCAGATCGCCGGCGCTCAAGGCGGTGCCGACTCCGATGACCGCATGCGGTAGCGCACGCGACGCGGCTTCAACGCAGGCGAGCGCCGTGTCGGTCCGCAACGTGATCTCCAGCATCGTCAACCCGCCGGCGACCAGGGCCTTGCACAGATCGGTGGTCGTGGCGACGTCGCCGGCCGTGATGACCGGCACGGCGACCGCCGCCGCGAGTTGCTCGCGCAGCCGCGCCCGGCGTTCGGCGACAGTCACAGCGTCAGCCCGCCATCGATCACGTTGATCGTGCCGGTCGTATAGGCGCTCTCATCCGACGCGAGATAGAGCGCCAGCGCGGCGATCTCCTCCGGCGCGCCGAGCCGGCCGAGCGGCTGGCGGGCGATGAAGGCCTTGCGCGCAGCGACAGGGTCGGTGTTGGCGTTGATGCGATCGTCGAGCGACGGGGTCTGGACCGTGCCGGGGCAGATCGCGTTGCAGCGAATCTTGTCCTTGATGAAGTCGGCCGCGACCGACTTGGTCATGCCGATGACCGCGGCCTTCGTCGTGCCGTAGACGAAGCGGTTGATCACGCCCTTCACCGACGACGCCACCGAGGACATGTTGATGATCGAGCCGCCGCCGTTCTTGATCATCGCCGGCAGGAAGGCGCGGGTCATCCAGTACATCGCGCGGACGTTGAGGTTGTTCGAGAACTCCCACTGCGCCTCGTCGCATTCGAGGATCGTGCCGTTGGCGACATAGCCTGCGCAATTGAACAGCACGTCGACAGCCCCGATCTCCGCCGCGCAGGAATCGATCGCCGCCTTGTTCAGCACGTCGAGCTTGCGGATGGTGATGCCGGGTTTGCCGGCGAGTTCCTTGAGCTTCGCTTCGTTGACGTCCGTCGCGATGACCTTGGCGCCCTCGCGCGCGAAAGCCAGCGCGCTCTCCCGTCCAATGCCCTGTGCCGCCGCCGTGATCAGCGCCGTCTTGCCGTTCAATCGTCCTGCCACCGTGGAATCCCCCTCATGACGTATGGTTGGCGCAAGCTAACGGCGCCGCGCGCACCCTGACAAGCGCCGCTCCGGCCTCTTATACTCGGCGCTTCCGCAGTCCCAGACAGTCAGATCCAGGGGAACATTCCGATGGCGCTCGCCAAGCTCACGATCCGTCTCAACCCGGCCGACAACATCATCGTCGCGCGCGCCGACCTGCTCCCGGGAACGCCCTTGCCGGACGAGGGCATCACGGTAAAGGCGCGCATCCCGGTCGGGCACAAACTCGCGACACGCGCGATCAAGGACGGTGAGCCGATCCATCGCTATGGGCAGATCATCGGGTTTGCGCAAGGCGCGATCGAGATCGGCGACCATGTCCACACGCATAACTGCGTGATGGGCGATTTCAGCCGCGACTATGCCTATACCGCTTTCGCGACACCGACCGAGTTCGTGAACGCGCCCGCGAGCTTCATGGGCTATCACCGCGCGGATGGCCGCGTCGCGACGCGCAACTACATCGGCATCCTGTCCTCGGTGAATTGCTCGGCGACGGTGTGCAATTACATCTCGCGTGCCTTCGAGGCCAATCCGTTCACGGGCGAGAACCCGCTCGCCGACTTCCCCAGTGTCGACGGCGTGGTCGCGCTCACGCATCGCACGGGCTGCGGCATGAACGACGGCGACGCGCTGCAGATCCTGCAGCGCACGATGGGCGGCTATGCCCGCCACCCGAATTTCGCGGCGATCGTGAATATCGGGCTTGGCTGCGAGGTCAATCAGGTCGGCGGCTTCATGCGCGCGGAGAAGCTCGAAGAAGGCCGCACGATGCGCGCGATGACGATCCAGGACACCGGCGGCACGCGTAAGACCGTCGAACGCGGCATCGCGATGATCAAGGAGATGCTGCCGGACGTGAACAAGTCGAAGCGCGAATCCGCGCCAGCGTCGCACATCATCATCGGCCTGCAATGCGGCGGCTCCGATGGCTATTCCGGCATCACCGCCAATCCGGCGCTCGGCGCCGCCAGCGATCTCCTGGTCAAGAATGGCGGCACGGTCATCCTGTCGGAAACGCCGGAGACCTATGGCGCGGAGCATCTGCTCACGCGCCGCGCGGTCAGTCGCGAGGTCGGCGAGAAGCTCGTCGATCTGATGAAGTGGTGGGAGGAATACACCGCGCGCAACAAGGGCGAGATGAACAACAACCCATCGCCCGGCAACAAGGCGGGCGGCATCACCACGATCCTCGAGAAATCGCTGGGCGCCGCGACCAAGGCGGGGTCGACCAATCTCGTCGACGTGGTCGGCTATGCCGAGGCGGTCACCAAGCGCGGCTTCGTGTTCATGGACACGCCCGGCTACGACCCGGTCTCCGCCACTGGTCAGGTCGCCGGCGGCGCCAACATGATCTGCTTCACGACCGGCCGCGGCTCCGTCTATGGCTGCAAGCCCTCGCCGTCGCTCAAGCTCGCGACCAATTCGGCGCTGTACAAGCGCATGACCGAGGACATGGACGTCAATTGCGGCACCATCGTCGATGGCGACGAGACCGTGCAGCAATGCGGCCAGCGCATCTTCGAGCTGATCCTGCGCGTCGCTTCCGGCGAGAAGTCGAAATCCGAGGCGCTCGGCTTCGGCGCCGACGAATTCGCGCCGTGGACGATGGGCGCGACGATGTGACGAGCGCGGGAGATGTCCCTCCTCATTCGAGGAGAGACGGCTCGGCCGAGGGATGCACCATCAGCACGTAGCCTGACGACAGCGCGCTCAGGTTCGGCGCAGGCGTGACGATGTCGACGATGTGCGCCGGCTCGAGGCGACGTGTGGTGTCGTAGCCGGCGGGCGTCCAGCGATGGAGCGTGCCGCGCCACACCAGCCAGCACGCGCCATCGCGATCGAGCTGTACCATCGCACCGTCCGGGATGAGCGCGAGCGCGCGGCGTGCGCGCATCGCGGACAGCCGGGCGTGATGCAGAGCATCGTCGATCTCGCGGATCGGCGCGTGACGACGACCGAGCGCGAGCTTGTAGGCGATGAGCGCCGGGCGTCGGCACTCGCCGCAGGGCCGATGCCCCGCCGCCAGCGCTGTCGCCTCATCGAGAAAGAACAAGGCGGTCCAACGACCTGCCGGCGCCACCGCCCGCTGTCGGCCCTTGTAGTCCAGCCGGCAACAGATCCAGGCGCGCGTGGTCCAGCGCCGGGCCGTAAAGGCGCCCGCGGCATCGACGAGACAACCGCGATTGCCCATCAGCATGCCACGCGCCGGCGTCGCCACACGTTCCCCCGTCGGCGCAATGCGATTGGCGCGCGCCATCAGCGCGATTTCGCGGCCGCCAGCTTGCGATACCGCTCGCGGCCGTTGAGAAGATGGGCGCGCATGGCCGCACGCGCGGCCGCGGGGTCGTGCCCTCGGATCGCCGCGAAGACGCGCTGATGCTCGCGCTGGATCAGTTCCAGATAGTCGCGCTGCGCGGCGGCCGGCTCGGCGACGACACGCACGCTCTGGCGCGGAATGATGAACCGGCCGAGATAGTCGTGGAAGTTGATGAATTGAGGATTGCTCGTGGCGTCGGCGATCCGGCGGTGAAATCCGAAATCCTCGTCGACGGCACCCTCGTGACGCGCGATGGCACGGTCGATGTCGCGCAACGCGTTCGCGATCTCCTTGATCTGGGGCGACGTCGCGCGCTCGGCCGCGAGTCCGGCCGCCTCGACTTCGATGCCCGTGCGCAGTTCCATGAGGTTGACGACGTCCCCCAGCGAACGCAGCCCGTCGGGATCGATGCGAAACGGTTGGCGCTGGGTGTCCGTCGCGACGAAGGCGCCGACGCCTTGACGGGTGCGGACCAGACCTTCCGAGCGCAGCGCGGCGACCGCTTCGCGCACCACCGTCCGGCTCACGCCCAGGGCGGCCATCAGGGCGTACTCGGTCGGCAGGCGCGATCCCGGCACGAGCTTGCCGCTCGTGATATCCGCTGAAAGCCGGCTGGCGACCTCGCGCGCGAGGTTGCGTGCAGGGGCGAGCGGCCGAAGCGCGGCCAGATCCGGCGCCGTCCTTGACACCTCGTCACTCCATCGTTGTAAGTTGTCTGACAACATGACGTCTAACAAATCGCCGATGCCTCGGTCAATCGAGCGGATCTGCGCCGACCGGATATCGTCGGTGGATTTCGAGCGGCAAAAATCCGAGACTATCAGCAATTAAAGACTCACCAGGGAAGGAAACCAGCCATGAAGCTGCTTGCCACACTCGCCACCGCCGCGTTCATCGCGACCGGACCGGCCACCGCACAGATCATGACCAAGCTCTCCGGCATCCAACCGGTCGAACATCCCTCCTCATTCGCCGAGAAGTATTTCGGCGAGCAGGTCGAGCTGTTGACCGGCGGCGCCGTGAAGGTCGAGACCTACCAGAACACGCAGCTCGGCGACGCGGTCGCCAACGTGCAGAGCGTGCGCAACGGCACGATCGGCTTCACCGTGGTGTCGGCCTCGAACCTCAACCAGGTCGTGCCGGCGATGGACATGTTTTCGCTGCCGTTCCTGTTCAAGAGCGAGGCGCATTTCTGGTGGTATCTCGCGCAGCCCGAGGCGGAAGCCTTCGTCAAGGCGCTCGAGGAGAAAGGGCTCAAGAAACTCGCCTACATCGATTCCGGCTCGCGCAATTTCTTCACCCAGAGGCCGATCCGCACGCCGGCCGATCTCAAAGGCCAGAAGATCCGCGTGATGGCCTCGCCCGTCATGATCAAGACGATGGAAGCGATGGGCGCGACCGGGGTGCCGGTGGCCTGGGCCGAGCTCTACACCGCGCTGCAGACCGGCGTGGTCGACGGCGCCGAGAACAACCACCCGTCGGTGGTGGCGAAGAAATTCTACGAGGTCTCCAAATACTACACGCTCGATGAGCACATGCGCATCCCCGATCTGCTGGTCGTCTCGATGCGGCTGTACAACCAGATCAACGATCAGCAGAAGCAGGCGCTGGTCATGGCCGGCCAGCTGACCCAGGCCTATATGCGCGGCGCCTGGAAGATTTCCGAGCAGAAGGATCTGCAGGATCTCAAGGCGAAGTTCACGCAGGTCATCGAGCCGGACAAGCAGCCCTTCATCGAGGCGGTCAGCTCGCTCGTCACCTCGGAAGGCAAGCGGCTGAACGCGGAGAAGACGATCGCGCATATCCTCGAGACCGGGAAGAAATTCTGAACCGGTGATGTACGCCCTCGCGCCGCATGCACGCGGCGCGAGGGCGGTGATTTTCCAATGTCGGGGGAAAGCTTGAACAACGCGCTCGCATTGCTCGACCGCGCGGTGGACGCTGCGATGGCCGTCGTCCGCTGGGTCTGCATCGGCTGCGCAGCCGGGATCTTCGTCGTGGTGATCTACGCGGTCTTCGCGCGCTATGTGCTGACGCGCATTCCGTTCCTGCCAGGGAGCGTGCCGTCATGGACCGAGGAAGTGCCGCGCTATTTCCTGGTCTGGATCTCGTTCCTCGGCGGCGCCGCCTGTATCGCCCGACGCGAGCACGTGGCGTTCGACGTCCTGTTTCAACGCCTGCCCGCGGAGCTGCGCCGCCTGACCGGCGCTGGAATCGGCGTGCTCATCTTCGCGTTCGGCTGGATCGTGTTTCGCTACGGCATCGTGTTCGTGCAGGATTTCGGCCCTGACCTGATGGAGACGATCCCGTTCACGAATTACTGGTACTACGTCTCGGCGCCGATCTCGGGTGCGTTGATGATGCTCTTCGCGCTGAAGCTGACGGTCGACGCGCTGCGCGGCGAAGGCGGCGACAGCACCGGCAGCTCGGTGGATTGACGCCATGGTCCTGATCTCGCTGGCCGTGGTTTTCATTTCGCTGATGGCGATCGGCGTGCCGATTTCCTTCTCGGTCGGGATCGCGTCGGTCGTCGCCGCGCTCATGATGCCCGGCGTCGACAACGCGACGATCGTGCAGCGCATGCTGGTGTCGCTGAACACCTTCCCGCTGCTCGCCGTGATCTTCTTCGTCTTCGCCGGCACGCTGATGTCGCGCGGCGGCGTGGCCACGCGACTGGTCAAGATGGCGGAAGTCCTGGTCGGAAGGCTGCCCGGCAGTCTCGCCCAGATCGTATGCGTCGCCTCGATGTTCTTCGGCGGAGTCACCGGCTCTGCCGTCGCCGAAGTGTCGTCGATCGGTTCGATGATGATCCCGGCGATGGTGAAGGACGGCTACTCGCGCCGCTTCGCGACCGCCATCGTCCTCACCGCCTCCACGATGGGTCCGATCATCCCGCCGTCGATCGGCATGATCGTCTTCGCCCATGTGGCCGGCAATGTCTCGATCGCGGCGCTGTTCGTCGCCGGCGTCATTCCCGGCGTGCTGATCGGCGTGTCGCTGATGGCCGCGTCGTTCATCCACGGCAAGCTTTATCATCAGAAGATCCTGCCGGTACTGCCGCGTCGCGAGAAGATCCGTCGCGTGCTGGACGGTCTGGCTGGCGTGTTCACGATGGTGATCATCCTCGGCGGGATCATCTCTGGCGTCTTCACCGCCACCGAAGCGGGCGCGGCCGCCTCGGTCTACGCGCTCTTCCTGACGATCTTCGTCTACAAGGAGATCCGCTTCAGCGACTTGCCGCAGATTCTGTGGGAATGCTGCCTGACCAACGCGGTCGTCATGATGCTGATCGCGACCTGCTCGGTGTTCTCCTGGATCCTCACCTACGAGAATCTGCCGCGCATGCTGGCGGAGAATTTCTTCAATCTCATCCAGACCAAATGGGCGTTCCTGCTCATCCTCAACATCTTCCTGCTGATCGTCGGCATGTTCATCGACATGACGCCGGCGATCATCATGCTCGTGCCCATGCTGCTGCCGCTGGCGCAGAAGTTCGGCATCGACATGGTGCATTTCGGATTGATCATCGTGATCAACCTCGCCTTCGGCCTGACCACGCCGCCGGTCGGCACCGCTCTGTTCGTCGCCGTCAAGGTCGGACGAATATCGATGGAGAAGCTGCTGCCGCCGCTGCTGCCGCTGCTCGCTTGCATGCTCGTGGTGCTGCTGTTCGTCACCTACGTGCCGGAAGTCTATTTCTGGCTGCCCAGGAGCTTCGGGCTCGTGAAGTGAGCCTGGCGCCGATATCATGGGTCATCACAGGAGGAAATCCGCGATGACGCTGCGCTCGACCCTTATGTCGCTCTCGATCCTCGGTTTCGCCTTCGGCGCCCAGGCGCAGGACGGCTCCGTGGGTATCGTCGAAAAGAAGATCTTCGCGATGCCGAGCTACACCACCGTCAGCGGCACGACGCTCAGGGACGTCAAGGTCGGCTGGGAAGCCTATGGCCAGCTCAACGCGGCCCGCGACAACGTGATCATCGTGCCGCATTTCTTCACCGGGAACTCGCACGCCGCCGGCAAATACAAGGCGGAGGATGCGGCGCCGGGCTACTGGGATCCGATCATCGGTCCGGGCAAGCCGATCGACACCAATCGCTTCTACGTGGTCAGCGTCGATAGTCTCGTGAATCTCAACACCAAGGATCCGAACACCACCACGACCGGTCCGGCGACGCTCAACCCCGATACCGGCAAGCCCTGGGGCATGAGCTTCCCGATCGTCACGATGCGCGACTTCGTGAACGTGCAGAAGGCGCTGCTGGACTCCCTCGGCGTCACGCGCGTGCATGCCGCGATCGGCGCGTCGATGGGCGCGCTGCAGGCCATGGACTGGGCGTCCGCCTTTCCCGACATGGTGCAGCGGGTGGTGCCGGTGATCGGCGTCGCCGAGGCCGATGCCTGGACGATCGCCAGGGTCGAGCTCTGGGGCCAGGCGATCACGCTCGATCCGAATTGGAACAACGGCGATTATTACGGCAAGCCGGAGCCGGTTGCCGGCCTCGCGCTGGCGCTGAAGCTCGTGACTCTCGACGCCCGTCACTGGGGCTGGGCCGACAAGGCGTTCGGCCGCAAGCTCGCCAAGGACGGCGACAATCCGCTGCTGGGCTGGAACAACAAATACGCCATCGTCGCGGCGCTCGATGCCGCCGGCACGGCGCGTGCGCGGACCGGCGATGCCAATCACTTCCTCTACCTCGTGCGCGCCAATCAGCTATTCGTGACCGGTCATGACGGTGCCGGACTCGAAGCCGGGCTCTCGCGCATCAAGGCGAAGGCCCTGTTCCTGCCGGCGAAGAGCGACCTGCTGCTGGTGCCCGACAATGCGCGCAAGGCGGTGGAGACGCTCAAGAAGCTCGGCAAACAGGCGGAGCTCGTGGAGATCGACGGCGATGGCGGGCATCTCGATGGCGTCCTCGCCGTTGCGCGGGTCGGCGCGCATCTCCGCCGCTTCCTCGACTGACGCATCACTCCAGAACCACCAGGAAAGGGTTTCGAATGTCGCTCGACATGTTTTCGCTCAAGGGGCGCGTGGCGTTCCTCACCGGCGCCTCGCGCGGTCTGGGCCTCGCCATGGCCGAGGCGCTCGGCAAGGCGGGAGCGACCGTCGTCCTCAACGCGCGTGACACCAAGCAGCTCGCCACCGCAGTGGACAAGCTGAAGGCGATGGGAATCGCCGCCAGCTATCAGGCATTCGACGTCGCGGACGAGGCCGCGTGCATCCGCGCGGTCACGGACATCGTCCGCACGCAGGG
>JANNTF010000943.1:0-4160 GCA_031403455.1 Alphaproteobacteria bacterium
GGACGGCGAGCACGGCGATGAAGCGATGGGTCACGATCAATCTCCTCTACTGAACGAGCAAAGTGCCGAACATCTCAACGTCGCCGTGGACGATCGCCGGCATCCCGCTGCGTCACGCTTGCTCAGGCACAAGAGTGTTAGCCGGTTGTGGTATCAAAGGTCAAACGCTAGAGTCAGGGAGTTGATGGAGCGCGCATGCCGATCGCAGTGAAATCCCCGTTCCACGCTCTGCTCGCGGTCAAACCTGTCGAGCGGCGCAAGGTTTCCGACGAGGTGGCAAGCCGTCTGGAGGCGTTGGTGCGCGACGGCACGTTGACGACGGGTGACCAGATGCCCGCCGAGCGCGACCTGATGCGGACATTCGGCGTCGGACGCCCGGCCGTGCGCGAAGCGCTGTTCCGCTTGAAGCGCATGGGCCTGGTCGAGTTGCGCAACGGCGAGCGCGCGCGAGTGACGAGCCCGACACCGAGCGTGCTTCTCGACGAGCTTTCCGGCGCGGCGCGGATGCTGCTGGCGCAGCCGCGCGGCAACGAGCACTTCCAGGAGGCGCGCGCCTTGTTCGAAGTCGGTGTCGCCGAGCACGCCGCCCGCGTGCGCCGCGTGCGCGATCTTGAGAAGCTCCGCGCGGCGCTCGCCGCGAACGCAGCCGCGATCGGCGACCCCGAGCGATTCGAGCGCACGGACGTCGCCTTTCACTATGCGCTGACTCAGATCACCGGGAATCCAATCTTCGTGGCGATCCACGATTCGATCGTCGAATGGCTCACGGAGCAACGCACCGTTGCGCTGCGAGTCGAGCACGCGGACCGCCTGGCTTTCGCCGGGCACCGGCGGATCTTCGCAGCAATCGAGAGCGGCGAACCGGCGGCGGCGGCCGCGGCAATGCGGCGGCATCTGCGCGAGGTCGCCGCGCTGTATTGGAAGTCCCAGCGCCGTGCAGATTGAACGTTTCGCGCGACGATAACGTCCCGAGGAGAATGCGATGAGACCGAATCCGTTGATCGAGAAGCTGCGGCGCGACCAGCCCGTGTTCGGGCCGATGATCATGGATCTCACCGGCCCCGGCCTGCCGCAGATCGTCGCCAGCGCGGGCGCCGATTTCATCATGCTGGACATGGAAGCCGGGTGCCTCGACATCGGCGTGATCAAGACTCAGATCGCGCTCACCCGCGGCCTGGGCATCGCGCCGCTCGTCAATGTCGCGTCGCAGGATTACGCGATGATCACGCGGCCGCTCGATTGCGGCGCGATGGGCCTGATGGTGCCTGTGGTCGAGACCAGTGCGCAGGCGACCGCCATCGCGCAGCTCATGCGCTACCCGCCGCGCGGCCGGCGCGGCGTCGCGTTCGGCATCGCGCAGGACGACTACATCGGCGGCTCGCTCGCCGAGGGCATTCCCGCCGGCGATGCGCGCACGCTCGTCATCCCCAAGATCGAGACCGAGCTGGCGGTCAAGAACATCGACGCGATCCTCGGCGTCGATGGCGTGGACGTCGCCTTCGTCGGGCACATGGATCTTTCGGTGTCGCTCGGCGTGCCGGGGCTCTACGACCACCCGCGTTTCGTCGCCGCCGTCGACACCGTGATCGCCGCGTGCCGACGTCACGGCAAGCATGGCGCATGTCTGGTGACGACACCGGAAGCGGCGCGCGCCTGGATCGCCAAGGGATTCCGTATCGTCATCTACTCCAACGAAATCATCCTGTTCGGCAGCGCGTTGAAGGCTGGGATCGACGCGTCCCGTCGCGGCGGCTGAACATGGCCAAGCGCATCCTCGTCGGCGGCATCTGGCACGAGACCAACACGTTCTCGCCGCTCCCGACCGATCTCGATGCGTTCCGTCGCTTCCAGTTTCTCGCGGGCACGGCGCTGCTCGCCGAATTGGCGGGCACGAACACCGAGATCGGCGGCATGGTCGACGCGGCCGGCACGGATATTGAGCTGGTGCCGAGCGTGCATGCCGGCGCGATTCCATCGGGACTCGTCACGCGCGCGGCCCTCGACGCGATCGTCGATCGGCTGTGCACCGACGCAAGAGAGTCTGGCCCGATCGATGGGATCCTGCTCGCGCTCCACGGCGCCATGGTCGCCGAGGGGATCGACGAGGCGGACGCCTATGTCGCGCAACAGCTGCGCGACTGCGTCGGGCCGAAGATCCCGATCGTCGCGACCTTCGATTCCCACGCCAACATGACGATGGCGCTGGTCGATGCGGTCGACGTCTTGGTGGGTTACGACACGCTGCCGCATGTCGACATGGGCGATCGTGGTCGCGAAGCTGTCGCCATCATGCGCCGCCTCCTCGTCACCGGTGAGCGACCGGCCAAGGCGTTCTGCAAGATCCCGCTGCTCAGCGTGCCGCAGAAGCAGGCGACGATCGAAGCCCCGATGCAGCTGGTCTCGGAATTGCGGGAGCGCCTGGAGACCGAGCCCGGCATCTGGACGTGCTCCGCGATCATGGGTTTCCCCTATTGCGATGTGCCGCAGCTCGGCATGGCGGCGCTGGCCTATGGCGAGGCGCACGCCGCACGCGTGGCCTGCGAGCGCCTGGCGACGGAGATCTGGGAGCGGCGTCGGGAGTTCCTGCCGACGCTCGAGACCTGCGATCACGCGATCGCCGCCGCCGCACGCCTCAACACCCGGCCGCACATGCTCGTCGAACCGGCCGACAATGTCGGCGGTGGCGCGCCGGGCGACGGCACCTTCGTTCTGCGCGCGCTGATCGAAGCCAAAATACGCGCCGGCGTCGCGGTGATCTGGGATCCCCAAGCGGCGCGCGACGCCGCTGCACTCGGAATCGGCGCGGCGTTCGCGGGGCCGGTCGGCGGCAAGACGCTCGCGCTGCACGGCGCGCCTGTCATGATCCGCGGCCGGGTCCTGTTCGCCGGCCCGGTGCGCTATCGCCGCGACAAGCGCTACTTCAACGGGCAATTGGTCGATATGGGGGTGAGCGCGGTCATCGATGTCGGCGGGCTGAAGCTCGTGCTCACCAGCGAGCGCATCATGCCCTTCGATACCGAACATCTCCGCTCGGTGGGCATCGATCCGGCGCAGGAGAAATTCATCACCATGAAATGCGGCAGCAACTGGAGCGCCGGTTTTGGCGACGTGGCGGCGGGGTTCGCCTATGTCGACACGCCGGGCATCACTTCCTCCAATCTCGAGCGCATGCCCTATACCCGCTTCACCGAGCCGGCCTTCCCCTTTGTGCCGGACCTCGTCTGGACTGCGTCGGCCACGATCGTCCGGCCCTGAAGCGGCCCCGTTTTCCGCGCGTGCCATTCCCGACAGGTCGACTAAGATCGCCGCTGGATCCGCCAACATGACGGGGAGCGACAGGGTGCCATCGACAAAGCAGACGGATCGCCGGACAACGACGACGAGGCGGCGATGACCAGTGAGCCGCCCGCCGTTCTGCAGGTCGACGGGCTGAAGACGCATTTCTTCACCCAGGACGGCGTGACCCGCGCCGTCGACGGCGTGTCCTTCGAGGTCAAGGCGGGCGAGACGCTCGGCATCGTCGGGGAATCGGGCTGCGGCAAGAGCGTCACGGCGCTGTCGATCCTACGCCTGCTGCCGCAGCGCCTCGGCCGCACGGTCGGCGGCTCGATCAAGTTCGAGGGCAACGAGCTGCTCGATCTCGACGAGCGCGCGATGCGCAAGATCCGCGGCAACCAGATCGCGATGAACGTCCAGGAGCCGCTGACGAGCCTCAACCCCCTGCTCACGATCGGCGACCAGATCGCCGAGGCCGTGGTCATCCATCAGAACAAGAGCCGCAGCGCGGCGATGGCGCGCGCCGTCGAGATGCTCCGCCTCGTCGGCATCCCGGCGCCCGAGACCAACGTCGACGCCTACCCGCATCAGCTCTCGGGAGGCATGCGGCAGCGCGTGATGATCGCGATGGCGCTCGCATGTGAGCCAAGCCTGCTCATCGCCGACGAGCCCACGACCGCGCTCGACGTGACGATCCAGGCGCAGATCCTCGCGCTGCTCTCGGACCTCCGCCGCGAGAGCGGCATGAGCGTCATCCTCATCACGCACGATCTCGGAGTCGTCGCCGAGTTCGCCGACGACGTCGCCGTCATGTACGCGGGGCGCATCGTCGAGCGTGCGAGCCGGAAGGCGCTCTTCGAGCGGCCGCTCCATCCATATACACA
>JANNTF010000944.1:0-1347 GCA_031403455.1 Alphaproteobacteria bacterium
TGCGGCTGCGGGCGCCGAGGGCGCCGCGCGCTGCAGCAGATCGAACAGCGTGTGGCGCACCGGATCCGCGATCGGCGGAACCCACGCCTGAATCGCCAGCAGCGCACCCAACACAAGGCCGAGCATGGCCATCCCGGTTTCGCCGATATACGACTTCCCGGGCTCAGGCTGCTTGGGCTCAAGCTGCATGTCGAAATCTGGCGCCTCACCGGCGCACTCCAGTTTTCCCCGTCGATGAGTATGCGGGAGTCGTTGGCAACCGCAACCTTCGATCGGGCTACGCCCGACGCGGATCGACCGCTCGGCTCTGGCGTGGACCACTTCAGTCGGCCTAGTGTCAGCGGCAAGGCGGCTCGGTGCGTGGACGCGCCATGATGCCGGGCGAGAATTTTTAATCTCCGGGAGAAGACGCATGAATCATTCGATCACGGCCATTCTGAGCGGCGTGGCTCTCGCTGCACTGGCGCTGACGGGGGCCGCCGACGCGGCGTGGCCGGAGCGTCCGGTCACCATCATCGTGCCGGCAGGCGCCGGCGGCGGCACCGACGGCACGGCGCGGCTGCTGGCGAAGCAGCTGCAGGACGAGCTCAAGCAGCCCTTCAACATAGTGAACAACGGCCAAGGCGGCGGCATCGTCGGCCACACGACGATCTCTCAGGCGCGGCCGGATGGTTACACGCTCGGCATCGTCTACAATTATTACCAGTGGAAGATGCTCGGCCAGGCCGACATCAATTCGACTCTCTACACGCCGATCGCGCTCTACAATGTCGACCCGTCGGCGCTGATCGTCGCCGACACCTCGCCGTTCAAGACGGGCAAGGAAGCGTACGACGCGCTCAAGGCCGATGGCGGGAAGTACAAGATCGGCTGCGGCGGCGCCTGCGGCGGCTCGTGGCATATTCCGAATGCGGAGCTGTTCATCAAGTACGGCATCGACGTGAAGAAGCCCGTGATGGTGCCCTCGGGCGGGGCCGCGCTGAGCTTGCAGGATCTCGCCTCCGGCGGCCTCGAAATGGTCATGGCGTCGCTGCCGGAGGCCAAGGCGCTGATCGAAGCCGGCAAGCTGCGCCCATTGATGGTGATTGCGACCAGCCGGCAGGGCGCACCCTTCGGCAATGTTCCGACGGCGAAGGACGCCGTCGGCATCGATTACGAGGGCGGTGCGTTCCGGCTCGTGGCTGGCCCCAAGGGGCTGCCTGCCGACATCGTCCAGACGCTCGAATCGACGCTCAAGAAGATCTGGGACTCGGCCGAGTTCCAGGACGGCATGAAGAACCGCAATTTCGGACTGAAATGGTTGAACTCCAAAGACACGCTGGAGTTCATGCAGGCGCATGAGAAGGC
>JANNTF010000945.1:0-11626 GCA_031403455.1 Alphaproteobacteria bacterium
CAATGTGGCGGGACTCGGCACGCAGGATCCGCATGCCGCGGCCGCGGTGGTCGAGCTCGAGTCGATCAATCACATCTTCGAGGGCCTCGTCGCGATGGGCGAGGATTACGAGGCCAAGCCGAGCATCGCCTCGAAATGGGAGGTCACGCCGGACGCCAAGACCTTCACCTTCACGCTCCGCCAGGGCGTCAGGTTCCACAACGGCAAGGTCCTGACCTCCGCCGACGTGCTGGCGTCATACCAGCGCTACCAGCAGGTCAGCCCGAACAAGCCGCAGCTCGCCAATGTCGAGTCCTTCACCGCGCCCGACCCGCACACCTTCATCATCAAGCTCAAGGAGCCGAACGCCGTCTTCGTCGAGGTGCTGAAGACGCCGACCTATCCGTTCTCGATCCTGCCCGCCGAGCAGAAGGACAAGCCGGCGCGCGAGGTCGAGATCATCGGCACCGGCCCGTTCCGGCTCGGCGAGTGGGTGCGCGACAGCCACCTGATCATGCGCCGCAACGACGATTACAGCCTCGACACCGCGAGGCCCGGCATCGATGGCCTCGCAGGCCGCAAGACCGTGCATCTCGACGCGGTGCGCTACAATTTCGTGCCCGAGGCCAATGCGCGCATCGCGGCACTCCAATCCGGCGGCGCCGACCACATCGCGCAGGTGCCGCCCGACTCGGCGAAGCGGATCTCCGCCACGCCCGGCCTGCACGTGTTGAAGGTCAACCCGTTCTGCCAGCAGACCTTCATCACCCACGCGCAGCAGGCGCCGACCGACAACGTGCTCATCCGCCGGGCGATCCAGGCGGTGTTCGACGTCGACGACATGATCGCCGCCTCGATGCCCGACGCCGAGCGCAATCCGTCGCTGCTGTTCAAGACCAGCCCCTACTTCGTGGAGAGCGTCAGCGCCAAGTACTACGACATCAAGAGCGTCGCGAAGGCGAAGCAACTGCTGCAGGAGGCCGGCTACAAGGGCGAGAAGATCGTCCTGATGACCAACGCCGCGTATTCCTACATGCGCGACGGCGTGGTTTTCCTGGTCGAGGCGCTCAAGGCGGCCGGCATGACGACCGAGGTGAAGATGGTCGACTGGCCGACCAATGTCAGCGGCATGCAGACCGGCAGCGGCGGCTGGAACATCACCGTGACCGGCTTCTGCTCCGGTCCGCTGCTGGGGCCGCAGCAGTCCAGGGCGTTCCTGACCAGCTTCGCGCAGGTGAAGAACGACACCGTGATCGACGAGGCCTGGTCGAAATTCTTCACCTCGGTCGACATCGCCAAGCGCAAGGAGGCGTGGCTGACGATCGAGGAGCGCATGCTCAACCAGGCCTACATGATCAAGGTTTCGGACATGCCCGACCTGCGCGGGCACAACAGCAAGTTCGAAGGCCTGAAGCCGTACTACTTCACCCGCTTCTGGGACGTCTGGCAGAAATAGGCCTCGTCGATCAGGCGCCGAGCGGCCGATGACATCCGGTCGACTCGGCCGCCTGGCGAGTCCGCGCGCGCGCCAACTCGCGCGCCAGCTCGCGCAGGCCATCCCGGTCCTTCTCATCGTCGCGGTGCTGACCTTCTTCCTGATGCACCTCCTGCCCGGCGATCCCGCTGTCGTGATCGCCGGGCCGGAAGCCTCGCGCGAGGCGGTGGCGCAGATCCGCACCCAGCTCGGACTCGACCTGCCGCTGCATGAGCAGCTCTTCGTGTGGTTCAGCCATCTCGCGCGCGGCGATCTCGGGCGGTCTCTCGTCCTCAATCAGCCCGTCACCCAGGCCGTGCTCGAGCGCCTGCCGGTCACGATGTCGCTGGCGCTGATCTCCTTCGCGCTCACGCTGCCGCTTGGCATCGGCGCCGGCGTGCTCGCCGCGTGCTTCCGTAACACTTGGTTTGACGCCTTCGTGATGCTGCTGGCGCTGATCGGCGTCTCGGCGCCGAGCTTCTGGATCGCGATCCTCTCGGTGCTGCTGTTCAGCGTCTCGCTCGGCTGGCTGCCCTCGTCCGGCTACGTGCCGATCGCGCAGGGGGTGTGGCCGTGGTTCGCCGCGCTGCTGCAGCCCGCCGTCATCCTGGCGCTGTTCCAGATCGGTTTCCTTGCGCGCATCACGCGCTCGGCGATGCTCGACGTGCTCGACCAAGATTTCATCCGCACCGCGCGCGCCAAGGGCGTGTCGGAATGGAAGACGATCTCCAAGCACGCCTTCCGCAACACGCTGATCCCGGTGGTCACGGTGTGCGGCATCATCTTCAGCCTGCTCATCGGCGGCTCGGTCGTGATCGAGCAGGTCTTTGCACTTCCCGGCATCGGGCGCCTGATCGTCCAAGCGATCATCGGGCGCGACTATCCCGTCGTGCAGGGTACGTTGTTGCTGCTCGGCTTCGTCTTCGTACTGCTGAACCTCCTGATCGACGTGCTCTATACCTTCGTCGATCCGCGCGGGCGCTATGGCTGAGGCGGCGGCGATCATCGCCGCCGAGCGGCTGGCGCCTCGCCGCCGGTTGCGGATCCTGCGCAAGCTCGCGCGCCACCGCTCGTTCCGGATCGGCGCGGTGATCGTCGCCCTGCTGGTGATCGCGGCGCTCGCCGCGCCGCTGCTAACGCCGCTCGATCCGATGGGCATGCGCGTGCGCCTGCGCTTCCGCCCGCCGCAATGGGACTTCCCGTTCGGCTCGGATCGCTTCGGGCGCGACATCTACACCCGCGTGCTCTACGGCGCGCGCATCTCGCTGTGGATCGGGCTCGGCACGACGCTGCTCTCCGGACTGGTCGGCGCCGCGGTCGGCGTGATCGCCGCGCAGTTCCGCTCCCTCGACGCGCCGCTGATGCGCCTGATGGATGCGCTGATGGCCTTCCCCGCGATCCTGCTCGCGATCGGCCTTGCCGCGGCGCTCGGGCCCGGCCTCGGCAACCTGATCATCGCGCTGTCGGTCGCCTACATGCCGCGCACGGCCCGCCTGGTGCGCGCCTCGGCGCTGGTCGTGCGCGAGCTCGAATTCGTCGACGCCGCGAGAGTCGCGGGCGCCGGACATCTGCGCATCATGCTCCGCCACCTGCTGCCCAACTGCATGGGTCCGCTGCTCGTCCAGCTCACCTTCGTGTTCGCCTACGCGATCCTCGCCGAGGCGGCGCTCAGTTTCCTCGGCATCGGCGTGCCGCCGCCGGCGCCGAGCTGGGGCAACATCGTCGCGGAGGGCCGCGACTTCGCGGTCGAGGCATGGTGGATCATGCTGTTCCCCGGCCTCGCGATCAGCCTCGCGGCGCTGGGCATGAACCTGCTCGGTGACGGCCTGCGTGACGTGCTCGATCCGCGCCTGAAGGTGGAAGGGTGAGCGCGGCGCCGCTTCTCTCCATCGCCGATCTCACCGTGCGCTTCCGCACAGACGCCGGCTGGATCACCGCCATCGAGGATATCGGCTTCGATCTCGCGCCGGGCGAGAATCTCGGCATCGTCGGCGAGTCCGGCAGCGGCAAGAGCGTGACCGCGCTGTCGATCCTGCGCCTGCATTCGCGCGCGGCCACGCGCATCCCCTCGGGCCGTATCATCTGGGGCGGCCGCGATCTGCTGACGCTGCCCGCGCGCGAACTTCGCGCAGTGCGCGGCGGCGAGATCGCGATGATCTTCCAGGACCCGATGTCGTCGCTGAACCCGGTGCTGACCGTCGCCGACCAGATCGGCGAGACGCTGCGCCTGCACCAGGATCTCGATGCGGCCGCCGCACGCAAGCGCGCGATCGAGCTGCTCGAGCTCGTGCGCATCCCCGACGCCGCGCGCCGCGTCGATGAATATCCGCACCGGCTGTCCGGCGGCATGCGCCAGCGCGTGATGATCGCCATCGCCATCGCCTGCCGTCCGAAGCTGCTGATCGCCGACGAGCCGACCACCGCGCTCGACGTCACCATCCAGGCGCAGATCCTGGAACTGCTGCGCGACCTGCAGGCCGAGCTCGGCATGTCGGTGATCCTGATCTCGCATGATCTCGGCGTGATCGCGGAGTTCGCGCAGCGCGTGCTCGTCATGTATGCCGGCCGCGTGGTCGAGCAGGCCACGGTGCGCCAGCTCTTCCGCCGGCCGCTGCATCCCTACACAGACGGGCTGCTCGCCGCCGTGCCGCGGCTCGATATCGACATGCAGCGCCTGTCGGCGATTCCCGGCAGCATTCCCGATCCCGGCGATCCGATCCCGGGTTGCCGCTTCTCGCCGCGCTGCGCCGAGGCTGTGGCGAGCTGCCGTGAGACCGCGCCGCCTCTGCTGGCCGCCGGCGAGGGCCGCTTCGCGCGCTGTCCGCCGCGCATCGCCAGGGCCGCGTCATGAGCGTGATCGTCCAGGTCGCGGGCCTGACCAAGGAATTCGCGATTGCGCAAGGCCGCATCCTGCGCGCGGTGGACGATGTTCACTTCGACATCGCCGAGGGCGAGACGCTCGGCCTCGTCGGCGAATCCGGATCGGGCAAGTCGACCACCGGACGCGTCCTGATCGGGCTGATCCCGGCGACCGCGGGGACCATCACGCTGTTCGGGCGCACGCTGAGCGGTACCAAGCTGCCGGCCGATATCAGGCGGCGCATGCAGTTCGTCTTCCAGGATCCCAGCGGCGCGCTCAATCCGCGCATGCGCGTGGCTGAGTCGATCGCCGAGCCGCTGGCGATCGCCGGCGAGAACAAGCGCGTGCGCGCCGATCGCGTCGCCGAACTGCTCGAGATGGTCGGGCTGCCGTGCGCTAGCGCCGAGCGCTACCCGCATGAATTCTCCGGCGGCCAGCGCCAGCGCGTCGGAATCGCGCGTGCGCTGGCGCTGCGTCCCGAATTCATCGTCTGCGACGAGCCGGTCTCGGCGCTCGACGTCTCGATGCAGGCGCAGATCGTCAATCTTCTGCTCGATCTGCAGGAGCGTTTTGCGCTCAGCTATCTCTTCATTGCCCATGATCTCGCGGTCGTGCGCAGCATCTCGGCTCATGTCGCCGTCATGTACGCCGGACGCCTGGTCGAGATCGCGCCGCGCCGCGCACTCTATGAGTCGCCGCGCCATCCCTACACCCGCGCGCTGCTCGCCGCCGTCCCGCGCCCCGATCCCGATCGCCCGCGCGGGCGTGCACTCGGCGGCGAGATCCCGAGCGTTCTCGATCCGCCGCCGGGCTGCGCCTTCGCCGCGCGCTGCCCGCTTGCCGAGCCGCGCTGCCGCGACGAGCGCCCGGCCTTGCGCGAACTCGCCACCGGCCACCGCGCGGCCTGCCATCTCGCGTGATCGGACGGCGTGCGCGGCGCATGGCCGTCGAATGGCTCCCTTGCGCAAGCCGCGCTTTGGCGTGAGAGGCTCGAGCCTGTAGGTTCGATTTGGCTGCGTGTTTGACTAGGCGGCCACAGGAAGAACATGGCGCGAGCGGACGACCAGGCGAGTGACGATGACGCGGTAGCGCCGCTGACCGCGGCCGAGTTCCGGCTCTCGCATCGGGCATCGCTCGGCCTCGGAATCGTGTTCGTGCTGATCGGCGCCTGGGTGTGCTGGGAGTCGCGCAACCTCACCTACTACACGCGTGTCGGACCCGGTCCGGGGTTCTTCCCTTTCTGGCTCGGCCTGCTGCTGAGCGTGGCGGCGGCGCTTTCTGTCGTATTCGCTGTGCGCGGCGGCGGCGCCTACGAAAGATTGCTGCCGGCGCCCGGTCCGCTGCGGGAAATGGCGATGACGCTGGTTCTGATCGCCGCCTTCGCAGTGAGTGTGGAGCGCCTCGGCTTCGTGCTCAGCATGCTGCCGATCCTGACGCTGCTGCTCGTCCTGCGCGGCTGCGCCCTGGTCTCCACCGCGCTGCCGGTCGCGTTGCTTTTCACCTTCGGCGTCGGCTGGAGTTTCACGCGCTATCTCGGCACCTATCTGCCGCCGGCGCCCGGTGGGCTGCTCAGCGTGATCGGTCTGTAACTCGTCATGGATGTGATCACGCCCTTCGTCATCGGCTTCGGGATTGCCCTGACGCCGGAGAATCTGACCTACGCGCTGGTCGGTTGCCTGATCGGGACGTTGGTCGGCGTGTTGCCGGGAATCGGTTCCGCGGGCGGCATGGCGATCCTGCTGCCGCTGACGTTCAAGCTGCCGCCGACTGGCGCGATCATCATGCTCTCCGCGATTTTCTACGGCAGCTACTACGGCGGCACGATTTCCACGGTGCTGATGAAGACGCCGGGCGAGGTGGCGTCGGTGGTGACATTGCTGGACGGCACCGCGATGGCGCGCCAGGGGCGCGGCGGGATCGCGCTGACGATCGCGGCGCTCGGGTCCTTCATCGGCGGCACGATCGCCGTGATGGGGTTGGTGCTCCTGGCGCCGGCATTGACGGACGTCGCGTTGAAATTCGGGCCGACCGAGTTCTTCGCGCTGTTGGTGGTGGGATTGGCGACGTTGTCGCTGCTGGCCGGCGATTCATTGTGGAAGGCGATCGCGATGGCGGCGTTCGGCATGCTGCTGGGCACGATCGGCGCCGATCCGACGATGGGCTCGCCGCGTTTCGATTTCGGGTTCACGCCGCTGCTCGGCGGCCTCGATTTCGTGCCGGTGATGATGGGGTTGTTCGGACTCAGCGAGATCCTGCTGGCGGCCGAGCGGAAGCCGGCGGTGGTCGAGCGTCAGCGCCTGCGCGATCTCTACCCATCCGTCGATGACCTCAAGCGATCCGGCGGCCCGATCTGGCGCGGCACGCTTGTCGGGTTCTTCCTCGGCTTGATTCCCGGCACGACGCAGGCGCTCGCGTCGTTCATCTCCTACGGCGTGGAGCGCGGCGTGGCGAAGCAGCCGGAGCGCTTCGGCCGGGGTGCGATCGAAGGCGTGGCCGGGCCGGAGACGGCGAACAACGCACATGCGAACGCGGCGTTGATACCGCTGTTCACGCTCGGCATTCCCGGCTCGCCGAGCATCGCGATCCTGCTTGGCGCCTTCACCATCAATGGCCTGGCGCCGGGTCCGCTGTTGTTCAGCGAGCGGCCGGAGATCGTGTGGCCGATCATCGCCAGCATGCTCATCGGGAATTTCATGCTGCTGCTGCTCAACGTGCCGCTGGTCGGCATGTGGGTGAAGATCCTGCAGATTCCCAACCGGATCCTGGCGCCGGTCATCGTGATGTTCATGTGCCTCGGCACGTATCTCGCCTCGAACAGCGTGTTCGATGTGGGCGTGCTGATCGTGTTCGGTATCCTCGGCGCCGTGCTCAAGAAGCTCGACTATCCGCTCACGCCGATCGCGCTCACCATCATCATCGGGCCGATGATGGAGCAGGCGCTGCGCCAGGCGATGACGATCTCGCGCGGCGACGTGTCGATCTTTTTCACGCGGCCGCTCTCGGCCTGCTTGCTTGGTGTGGCGGCAATCGTGCTGACCATGCCGCTCTGGCGTCCGCGGCTGGCATCCGCCCGTCGCGCACTTGGACCTGAATGACAACACCTAGGGAGAAGACGATGAAGCTTGGCAGTTCCATGCACGGCACGACCGCACTCACGCGGCGGCGAATGGTCGCGGCGTCGGCCCTCACCGGAATTAGCGCCTGGTCGACCCGAACGCGCGCCCAGGCGCCGTATCCGGCGAGCGGCCAGCGTCTCTCGCTGATCGTCGGCGCGAATGCCGGCAGTGGCGCCGATCTCACCGCCCGGCTCACCGGCGCGATGATCGAGCGCGAATTCGCGGGCACGCAGGTGCAGGTCGTCAATCGCCCGGGTGCCGGTACGCAAGTCGCGGTCCAGGCGATCGCCGATGCGCCGGCGGACGGTTCGACCTTCGGCCTCGTCTCGCTGCCGACCGCCATCACGCTGGTGCTCGACGCCGAGCGCAAGGCGCGCTTCACCCGCGCGAGCTTCTTGCCGATCGCGAATTTCGCCTATGATCCCGGCGCGATCGCGGTGCGCGCCGATAGCGCGCACAAGACCCTGAAGGATTTCGTCGACGCGGCCAAGAAGGCGGCGGGGACGGTCACCGTGGGCGTGACCGGCGCACGCGGACGCGAGCATCTCGATGTGATCGCCGTGGAGCAGGCGAGTGGCGCCAAGTTCAATCCGGTGTTCCACAATGATTCCGGTCTCGCGCTCAACAATCTGCTCGGCGGCAGCATCGACGCGGTGCAAGGCAGCGTCGCGGATTTCGTGTCGCAAGTCCGCGCCGGCCGCGCGCGCATGCTGGCCGTGTTCGACAAGAACCGCAGCCCCTTCGCGCCCGATGTGCCGACGGGCGAATCGCAAGGATTTGCGATGTCCACCGGCACGTCGCGCGGCTATGCCTTTCCCGCCAACACGCCGCGCCACATGGCCGAGCGCATGAGCGCCGCGATCGGCAAGGCGTCGCAATCGCCGGAGGAGCAGAAGCGCATCCAGGATATGGGACTCGAGCTGCGCTTCATGGACGCGACCACCTACGCCAAATACTGGGACGACGAGGTCGTGCGCATCACCGCGCTGATGAAGAGCATCGGTTAGACACACGTGAAAATGGTTCCGGGTTCCCTCGTCGGAACCTGGAACCGGCTATCTCTCTCGAGGATCACGGAACATGACGACGAAGAAGATCGCCATCCTGCCCGGTGACGGCATCGGCAAGGAGATCGTGCCCGAGGCGGTGAAGGTGTTGCGCGCGCTCGAGCGCCAGGGCGCGCGCTTCGAGTTCGTGGAGGCGCCGATCGGCGGCGCCGGCGTCGATGCGGCCGACGATCCGCTGCCGCCGGCGACTCTCGAACTCGCCCGCAATTCGGACGCGATTCTCTTCGGCGCCGTCGGCGCGCCGCAATACGAGCATCTGCCGCGGAGCAAGCGCGCCGGCTCCGGATTGCTGCGGCTGCGCAAGGCGCTCGAGCTCTTCGCCAATTTCCGACCGGCGCAGCTCTTCCCCGAGCTGAAGCACGCCTCGACGCTCAAGCCCGAGGTGATCGACGGGCTCGATCTGATGATCGTGCGCGAGCTCAACGCCGACATCTATTTCGGCGAGCCGCGCGGCTTCGTGCCATCCGCGTCGGGGGAGCGCACCTGCATCAACACGATGCGCTACAGCGAATCCGAGATCGAGCGCATCGCCCATGTCGGCTTCCAGCTCGCGCGCAAACGCAAGCGCAAGCTCTGCTCGGTCGACAAGGCCAATGTGCTGGAAACCATGGCGTTCTGGCGGGAGGTGGTGACGCGGGTCGGGCGCGACTATCCCGATGTCGTGCTCAGCCACATGTATGTCGACGCCGCTGCGATGGAGCTGATCCGCAAGCCCACCCAGTTCGACGTCATCGTCACCGGCAACATGTTCGGCGACATCCTCTCCGACCAGGCGGCGATGCTCACCGGCTCGATCGGCATGCTGCCCTCGGCTTCGCTCGGCTCCGGGCCTCGTGGCCTCTACGAACCGATCCACGGCTCCGCACCCGACATCGCCGGCAAGAATATCGCCAATCCTCTGGTGACGATCCTCTCCGCCGCGATGATGCTTCGCCTCAGCCTCGACATGCCCGAGCATGCCGACCGCGTCGAAGCGGCGGTACGCAAGGTGCTTGCCGGCGGTCTGCGCACCGCCGATATCCGTCAATCCGACACCCGCATCGTCGGCACCGTTGAGATGGGCAGCGCAGTCGCCGCCGCGCTGTGAGCGACGATCACGGAGCCGGGTGCTTGCGAGCCGCACGATCGGAGGGATCGCGCGATGCATTCACCGTTTCCGTCAGACCGCCGTCAGGATGGTGCGCTCCGCCGGGAAGCGCACCGTGACCGTGGTCCCTTTGCCTATGGTGCTCTGAAGCTCGATGCGTCCGCCGTGCAGCTCCGTCATCGCTTTGGTCAAGGGAAGGCCGAGGCCGGTGCCCTCGAATTTGCGCGACAATCCCTGGTCGGCTTGCATGAACGGCAGCATCACGGTGGCGAGGGCCTTCTCGGGGATGCCGACGCCGGAATCGGCGACCACGAGACCGATGCCGCCATCGGGTTCCTGACGGAGCGTGATCGCGATCGAACCACCCTCCGGCGTGAACTTGATCGCGTTGGACAGGAGGTTGAGGAAGATCTGCTTGAGCTTCCGCGCGTCGCCGGACAAGGAAGGCAGGAAGGACGGCGTATCCACTGTCAATTTGAGGGTCTTGGTCGCGATGCGCTCGTTGAGGATCTGCAGGCTGCGGTTCAGCACGCCACGCAGATCGACTTCATCCTCGTCGAGCTCGGCTTTTCCGGCTTCGATCTTCGACAGATCGAGAATGTCATTGATCACGCTGAGCATATGCCGGCCACTCTCCACGATGTCCACGACGTATTTCCTGTAGCTCGGGTGACCAAGCTTGCCGAGGCGCTCACTCGCCATCAGCTCGGCGAATCCGATGATGGCGTTGAGCGGGGTGCGGAGCTCGTGGCTCATATTGGCGAGGAATTCCGACTTGGCGCGATTGGCGGCGGCCAGTTGGATATTCGCCTCCTTGAGCCGCGTCGAGTCGAGGATGATCCCGTTCCAGACGACTGATCCGTCCGGGCGTCGGTGCGGTCGCGCGATGGCGTGCGACCATTTGTGCCGGCCATCGCGGGCGATGATGGGCGCCTCGACATCCCACATCTTGAGCTCGGTGGATGCCGCGCGCAGCCGCTCGCGAAACGATGCCCGGTACTCGGGGCCGTGGCAGTCGAACAGCGCATTGGGGTTGGAGAGGATCTCCTCGGCCGGGACACCGAAGAAGTCCCGGGCGCCGTCGCTGATGTACGTGTAGTGGATGTCGCCATCGGGTGAGACGACGCGCTGATAGATGACCCCCGGCAGGCTCGAGGCGAGGGATGTGAGCTGCTCGTCGGCCCGCTCCAAGGCCGTCAGCTGGCGCGCCAGCTCGATCGCGACCCGCGCCACCGGCGAGAGCATGTCAAGCGCCAGGGATTCCGCGGATTTGGGTGCGCGGACCGTCCAATGCATGACCGATACGACGCCGAGCTGCGCGCCCGAGGAGTCGAGGATCGGGTGCGTCCACATCGCCGCGAATCCCGTCGCCTGCAGCGCCTGCGCGATGTCGCGCCACGTTGCGTCGGCGCCGGCGATCTCGACGGTCATCGGCTCGCCGCGGATGACCGTCAGCGCGAACGGGTTGGACGGTGGCGTACAGTCGATCGTGGCGAGGGCCGCGCCGAGGCCCGCATCCAGGCCGCGCTGCGCCAGCAGCGTCAACCGCCGCTGGGTGGGGTCGTACAGATGCACCGCCGCCGCGCCGGCCCCGCAGGCATCGCAGACCACGCGTGCGAATTCGCCCATCGAGTGCCCGAGGCTGATCCCGCGCGCGATCATCTCGAGGATGCGGCTTTCCCCGTCGAGGAGATTCACGCGCCGGCGCAAATTCGCTTCATCGGCGATCATGGCGAGGAGCTTGCGGGGCGCTCGCGGATCTCTCGCGGTTGCGTCGCGCGTCCTTGGTGCCGCGGTGGCGTTCATTCCCGATCCTGATCTTCAAACCCAGTATTCGCTCGTCGGGCCAAACCCGCGGCGACCGGCCGGGCCGCGCCAGATGCGCGTGGTGCCTGCCGGATCATGGTGCCCAGCGATGAACAAACCACTCCCGAGACGAGATCGCCGGCGAAGAGTAAACGCCGCTTAACGATCATTTCATGGAGCCCCGGTAGAGTGACGAAG
The DNA here is from genome assembly GCA_031403455.1 of Alphaproteobacteria bacterium. Classification (GTDB taxonomy): domain Bacteria; phylum Pseudomonadota; class Alphaproteobacteria; order CACIAM-22H2; family CACIAM-22H2; genus CAIOSQ01. Next base: position 11,588 of record JANNTF010000945.1, read on the forward strand.
TTCCACTCAACGGGCCCCGCATGGACGCTTCCTTCCCAG
>JANNTF010000946.1:0-4584 GCA_031403455.1 Alphaproteobacteria bacterium
CCCCGTGTTGAGCGCCAGCGCGATCGCGAAGCCGGCGACCGTGGAGATCGCGATCGAGGTGCCGATGATCGCGAAGCTGTTGGTGACGATCTCCCAGAAGCGTGGATCGGTGAACAGGTCCTCGTAGTTCTCGAACCCGATCCAGCGCGTGCGCGGCTTGAGCGGCGAGGCGTCGGTGAAGCTCAGCCGCACGCCGTTGATCAGCGGATAGAGCATGAACACGCCGACCAGCAGCATCGCCGGCGCGAACAGCACCACGAGCACGACCGGATGCTTGCGGAGGATCGCAGACATGGCGCCCCCGCTTAGCGATCGTCGCGCGCGGGCGTGCGCGGCGTGTGCTCGCCATAGCCGCGACCGAAATGCACTTCGATGCGCCGCTGCACCAGTTCCCACGCCGTGGTCATCACGAGATAGAGCACCGCGACCACGATGAAGATCTCGAGCACCTGGAAGCGCTCCTGCATCAGGATCTGACCGCGGCGCATCAGCTCCTCCATCGAGATCACGGAAACGATGGAGGTCGCCTTGAGCAGGCCGTTCACGGAGTTGCCGAGCGGCGGAATGATCACGCGCATCGCCTGCGGCAGGACGACCAGACGAAAATTGCGCCAGCGTGTCAGGCCGAGCGACAGCGCCGCCTCGGTCTGCCCCTTCGCCACCGACGCGATGCCGGCGCGGATGATCTCCGAGAGATAGGCGGATTCGTTGAGGACGAGACCGATCACGGCGGATTGCATGACATCGAGCCGGAGGCTGTCATGGATCTGCGGCAGCCCCGTGTAGATGATCACCAGCTGGACCAGCAGCGGCGTGCCACGAAAGATCCAGGTGTAGCCCTGCGCCAGGATCGATAGCGGCCGATACGACGACATGCGCATCACCGCGAGCACGAGCCCGACGATCAGCCCGAGTACCAGCCCCACCACCGTCAAGGCGATGGTGACCAATGCGCCTTCCAGCAGATAGGCGTTGAGGAAATATCCCCAGAAGCCGTCCCAGTTCCAACCCTTCATGACAGCTCCCGGGACCAGCACCACCCCGCGCGGCTTGGCCGCGCTGCCCCTCCTCGAGTCGAGGACGGGCGACTAGACCGACTGAGTCGTCCCTCCTCGAATGAGGAGGGACAGGCCGCGCGTGAGCGCGGCCAGGGTGGTCAGGCCGGCCCGGACCCCATGATCGCGAAGGTCGCGCCTTCGCTCGTCAGCACGCCATACTTGGTGAACAGCGCCTCGTAATAGCCGCTCTTCTTGAGATCGTTGAGCGAGCCGACGACTGCCTCCGCCAGGGTCTTGTTGGCGAAAGCGATGCAGACGATCTGCGGGAAGAGGCCGATGATCGCCCGCGTGAAATCACCCGATTCCTGCAGCGCCTGCGCCGTCGCGTCGATCGTGACCGATGCATCGACCTGTCCCGCACGCAACGCCTGGAAGGCCTCGGCGAAATTGTTGAAGGTGCGGATGTCGAGCGGCCGCAGGCTCTGGCCCTGCAGAGTCTGGCTGAGTTCGCGCGTGCGGCGCTCCTCGATGCCGCCAAGCTCGACCGACACGCGTTTGCCGGCGAGATCCTTGACGTCCTTGATCGCCAGCGGATTGCCGCGCGCGACGATGAAGCTCAGCGCGCCGCGCTCGTAGGGCACCATGTACATCAGCTTCGAGCGTTCCTCGGTGAAGAAGATGCCGGTGTTGATCATGTCCCAGCGCTTGGCCGCCAGGCCGGGCACCTGCGCGGAGAACTCGATACGGACATATTCCGGCGTCAGTCCGAGCGACTTCGCGATCTCGTTACCGAGCTCGATGCGCATGCCCTGCAGCTCGCCCTTGTCATTGACCCATTGCAGCGGGCGCAGGGTCGGGTTGGTCGACATGACGAGCGTGCCCGGCTTGATGATGTTGGGCGCCGCGATCTTCGCCTGCGCGCGCGCGCGCGTCGACGCCGTGGCGGTGAGCGCCGCCGCGCCGCTGGCGAGGAGAATCTGACGACGCGTCGGCGCCGCGAACAAGCCTGTCTTGGACGTCATGGCAAATTCCTTCTTGATGGGATGTGGAACAACGAAGTCGATTTCATGCGGCGGCGGATTCGACAACGCCCAGCGCCGCCAGGTCCCGGCGCAGGGCTTCCCGGTCGGCGACGCTCAGCGCCAGACGAGGCGGCCGCGGCTCACCCACCGGTCGGCCCATCATCGCCAGACCCGCCTTGCTGGCGGAGACATAGCGGTGGCCGCCGACCCAGCGCACGATCGGCAAGATGCGCTTGTAGAGTGCCAGCGCCGCCGGTTGGTCGCGACGATCGGCGACCAGCGTGAACAGCTCGGCTGAGTCGCGCGGCAGCAGATTCGAACATACGGCCACCCAGCCTTGCGCACCGAGCCAGAAGCTTTCATAGCCGAGAATGCCGGCGAACACGGTCATGCGATCGCCGCAGAGATCGATGATGTCGCGCACGCGCGTGACTTCCAGCGTCGACTCCTTGATGTAGTCGACATTGTCGATCCGGCTCAGCCGCGCGACGGTCTCCGGCCGCATGTCGACATTCGCCGTCGCCGGGTTGTTGTAGATCATGATCGGAATGGAGATCGCCTCCCCCACACTCTTGTAGTGGTGGAAGAGCTCGTCCTCGGTCGGCGTCGAGTAGAACGGCGGAATGATCATCACCCCGTCGGCGCCAAGCGCCTGCGCCTCGCGCGAACGCCGCACGACTTCGCGGGTGTCCTCGTGACCGGCGCCGATCAGCACCGGCACGCGGCCGGCCGCCGTCTTGATCACGGTGTCCGCGACCGCTGTTGTCTCGTCATTGGACAGCGACAGGAACTCGCCGGTCGAGCCGAGCGGGATCAACCCATGAATGCCCTGCTCAATCTGCCAATTGACCAATCCGCGCAGCGCCGCCAGATCGACTTTCGAACCATCCGGCGTGAACGGCGTGATCAGGACCGTATAGGTGCCGCGAAACTTCTTGCTCATCCCTGCAAACTCCAAAGCGTCGTCACGAATGTTCCCACGATCCGCGTGATGGCGCTATAGCTCGACGCGCGCTGTCCCTTTCAAAAGCATGACCCCATGCAGACCCGACCATGACTGGCTCCGACCAGGTGATCACCGTCCTCGGTCCCGTCCCCGCGGATAGGATCGGGTTCACGCTGATGCACGAGCACGTGCTGTGCGACCTGACGATGCCCGGCATGCGCGGCTCCAATGCGCCGGAAAGCGAGATCACGCTGCAAACGGTGTGGGACATCGACTATCGGCCCAACGATCATCTGGGCAACCATCGCCTGACCGGGCACGCGCTGGCCCTGCAGGAAATGAAGCTCCTGAAGTCGGCCGGCGGCGGCACGGTCGTGGACATGACGACGGGCGGCATCTCGCCCGATCCCCACGGACTCGCAGCGCTTGCGCATGGCAGCGGCGTGAACATCGTTCTCGGCGCCGGGTTCTACGTCGATGCCTATCTCGACGAGCAGACCCGCGCGCGCGATGTCAGCTGGCTCACCGCCACGATCGAGGCGCAGCTGCTCGAGGGCGCTTGGGGCAGCCACGTGCGCTGCGGCTTGATTGGCGAAGTCGGCTGCTCCTGGCCGCTGACGCCGTTCGAGCGGCGCTCGCTCACCGCCGCGGGCCAGGCGGCCCGGCGCACCGGCGCCGCGATCAATGTCCATCCCGGGCGCCATCCCGATGGACCGCATGAGATCCTCGATATTCTCCTCGCGGCGGGCGCCGATCCCGCGCGCATCGTGATCAGCCATATCGATCGCACCTATTTCGACTATCCCTCGATCAAGGCGCTGGCGGCGCGCGGCTGCGTGGTCGAGTTCGACTTCTTCGGGTTGGAAACGTCGAATTACTGGATGGGCGTCGCCGATCTGCCGACCGATTGGATGCGGCTGCGCTATGTGCGCCAGCTCATCGCCGATGGGTTTCTCGATCGACTCCTCCTGTCGCAGGACATCTGCACGCGCACGCGCATGAAACAGCTCGGCGGTCACGGCTACGGGCATCTGTTCGCCAACATCGTGCCGATGATGCGCCAGCGCGGCTTCACCGAAGCGGAGATCACGCGACTGCTCGTCGAGACGCCGCGCCGATTGCTCGTCTGGGCCTGACGCGATGCGGCTGGTCCATCGCGCCTTCGCGCCGTCGCAAAGCGAGATCGACATCACCTATGACGGGACGCGCTTGCGCGCCTTGAGCGGTGAGAGCGTCGCGGCGGCGCTCTCCGCGGCCGGCATTCTCGAGCTGCGGCACACGCGCAGCGGACAGCGCCGCGGCCTGTGGTGCGGCATGGGCGCCTGTTTCGACTGCCTGGTGACGATCGATGGCCAAGCCAATCAGCGCGCCTGTCTCGCCAAGGTGACGGCTGGCATGCAGATCACGTCGCGCGTACCGGCAGGTGACAAGACAGCGACATGGGCGGCGCTGGCGCCCGAGCCGGGCCCGGCTGCTGAGACCCATGCGGTCGATGTCCTGATCGTCGGGGCCGGACCGGCCGGACTCGCCGCCGCGTTGGAGGCCGCGCAACATCTGAAGCCGCAGCCAGGCGAGCATCGCGTCGTGATGCTCGACGAGCGCCCGGCCCCGGGCGGTC
>JANNTF010000947.1:0-2075 GCA_031403455.1 Alphaproteobacteria bacterium
CGAGCATGCGCTGGAGCGCCGCGCTCGGACTGACCGTCGCCAGCATCGAGTCGCCCGACCCGAGCACGGTGGTGTTCAAGCTGAAGAGCCCGAACTCGCGCTTCCACTCGCTGTTCACGGTACGCTGGGGCGCGATCTGGATGATGCCCAAGCACGTCTTCGAGAAGACCGCGGACCCGACCAAGTTCGATTTCAACAAGCCGGTGTCGCTCAGCGCCTACACGCTGATGAGCTACGACCCCGACGGCAAATGGTACATCTGGCAGCTGCGCGAGGATTGGCAGCGCTCGTCGCTCGGCCGCTTCGGCAAGCCCGGCCCGAAATACCTCGCCTATGTCGATCCGGGTCCACCGGAGAAGCGCGTGATCGCGCAGATGAACAAGGAACTCGACGTCATCCACGACGTCGCGCCCGAGGGCATGTTCACGCTCGCGCGGCAGAACAAGAATTCGAAGGCGTGGTTCAAGGGCTTCCCCTACGCCCATCCCGATCCGACGCTCGCGGCGCTGATCTTCAACAACCAGAATGAGCTGTTCAAGAACCGCGACGTGCGCTGGGCCCTCGCCCTGCTCATCGACATCAAGGCGGTGTCGATGGCGTCCTATCGCGGCGCGGCGACGATCTCCGCGATCGGCGTGCCGCCGACCGGGCGTCACCCCGACACCTACCACATCCCGATGGAGGAGTGGATGACGGCGCTCGAGATCGACACCGGCAAGCGCAAGATCAAGCCGTATGATCCGACGATCGGCAAGCAGATCGCCGAGATGCTGCGGCCGTCGATGGGCGCGCAGATTCCATCCGACGCCAAGGAGATCGCGCGCGCCATCGGCGCGGGCTGGTGGAAGCCCGATCCGCAGGCCGCAGAGGAATTGCTGACTCGTGCCGGCTTCACCAAGCGCAACAACGCCTGGATGACGCCGGACGGCAAGCCGTTCACGGTGCGCGTGATGGTGGAGGGCGAAACCCGTCCCGTCATGACGCGCGCCGGCTCGATGATCGTGCAGCAATGGAAGCAATTCGGGATCGACGCGCGCGTCGATACGGCGCAGGGCACCTTGCTGACGCGCCGCGCGGCGGGCGATTTCGACACCTTCATCGGCTGGAGCGTCGAGACCTGGGGCGGGCATCAGGATCTGTCCTACTTCCTCGACAGCTGGCACTCGACCTTCGTCGCCGAGCCTGGCAAGCCGCAGCCGCTGCGCAACTGGCAGCGCTGGTCGCATCCCGAGCTCGACAAGATCATCGAGCAGACGCGCACGATCGGCTTCGACGATCCGCGCGGCATCGAACTCGGCAAGGAGTACATCAAGCTCGTGGCGCGCGAGATGCCGACCATTCCGTTGATGGCCTACAACGTGTTCACCGTGATGGACGAGACGTACTGGACGGGATTTCCCAGCGCGGAGAATCCTTACGCCAATCCGGTCACCAACTGGGGCAACTCCCGCTACATGTTCGTTCGCTTGAAGCCCAGAGAGTAAGCACGGCGGACGGATCGGCCGGCGAGTCGTCCGGCCGATCCGCGCCGTCATCGCGCGCGCTGCACGACGCGGCTTCATCGGGACAAGATGCGCTCCTATCTCCGCTATCTCGCCAAGCGCTTCGGGCAATTCGTGCTCGTCGTCTTCATCGGGATCAACCTCGCCTATCTGATCACCCACGCCACGCCGATCGATCCGGTGGAGCAGTCGATCGCCGCCGTGACCTCCTTTGGCGCCACCGCGCCCGAGGCGATCGCGCAGATGCGTGACTCGCTGCGCGAACTCTATGGCCTCACCGGGTCGCCGATCGAGCAGTATTACAACTTCTGGCGCCGCGTCCTGGTCGCGGATTTCGGGCCCTCGCTCTCGGCCTTCCCGACGCCCGTTTCGGCGCTGATCAAGCGCGCTCTGCCCTGGACGATCGGCTTGCTCACGGTCTCGACCGTGATCACCTTCGTGCTCGGCAATCTGCTGGGCGGGCTCGCCGGCTACTACCAGAAGAGCCGCAGCTTCAAGCTGCTCGGCATCATCGCCATGGGGCTGCACCCGATTCCCTACTACATCGTCGCGTTCGTGCTGCTGATCGTGTTC
>JANNTF010000948.1:0-2405 GCA_031403455.1 Alphaproteobacteria bacterium
CATCACTGCATCCGCCAACGCGTCGATGCCGGTGCGCTCCACCCATCTGCAAGGCCGCGATGCCGCCGCGCAGCTCATCGAGCTGAGGCGGATCACCGAAGCCGTTGAGCATCACATCGGCACCGGCGCCCGCAAGCGCGCGCGCGATGCCAAGGCCGATGCCGCTGGTCGATCCGGTGACGACGGCAATGCGGCCTTGCAGATGGGTGGAGCGCACCGGCATCGACGCGTTGGCGGATGCAGTGATGATCGAGTTGTCCAAAAGAGTCTCCTGGCCTGGTTCAATGCTGGGATGATGAGATTTCCGCGTGGCGCAGCGCGCCAATCACGTCGAGCGTGAGGCCGGCCTCCATGGCCAATGCCCAAGGCGCGAGCAGCTGATCCGCGTGGGGGCCGACAATGGTGACCCCGAGGATCGCGCCATGCGCGGCGCCGACGAGCTTCAGCGTGTGGCCGCCATCGCGATCGACCGCCAGGCGCAGTACGCGCAGCGTGTCGCCCAAGCGGCGGACCTCGCGTTGCGTCATTCCGGCATGCGCAAGAATCGGATCCGTACGCGTGACCCGCATGACGTTCCAGCTCGCGGCGCGCGGCGCGCGGCGGCGCGCATTGCCGTGCGATGGGCCATTCGCGACCAGGACGTCGCTCGCCACGATCGCGCGCAGCACCGCGCGGCGATTGGTGAATACCGTGATGCCCCCGGCCCAGGGCTCGATGCGCTGGATGGTGCTGCGCTCGATGACGTCGATGCCGTCCTCGAGCAGCGCGCTGCGCACCAGCGCGACGAGATCGGGATCCTCGACGGGCAGGATCGCGCCCGGCGCGATCAGAGAGACTTCGGCGCCCAGTCGGCGATAGGCCTGCGCCGCGGCGCAGGCCTCGGAACCGCCACCGAGGACGACGAGATGGTCGGGCACGCGCGTATTCTCGCGAATGGTCGCGAGGGTGAAACAAGGCGTGACCATCGGCACGGGCCCGCTGCGGAACACACGGCTGCGCAGGTTGCACGGGGCGATCTGCATGGCGCGTTCTGCGGTCGATTGCATGTCAGCCACCGACCACGACGACGGCGAGGCTGAGCGAAAGACTGACGGCGCCGAAAGCAAGACTCAGCGCCACCTGCATGAAGTTGCGATCGGACAACATGGGTTCCTCCATTTCGACGCCATCAGAATGCAAGCGCGCGCGCAGCAACTGAAATGCCACCTGCCTATGGATTCGATGATCACGCGGCATGTTCAGGCCCGTCATCGCCACCGGTGATAAGTCGCGCGCCGCGCTGATAGGTGACATAGGCCCAGAGCCAATCGAGACTGACGGCGACGCGATTGCGAAAGCCGATCAGGAAGAAGACATGCGCAACTCCCCACAGCCACCAGGCGACCAGGCCCTTGACCTGGATCCAGCCGAAATCGGCGACGGCCGAACCGCGTCCGATCGTGGCGAGATTGCCGAAATGCTTGTAGCGAAACGGCCCCGGCGCAGGCGCATCGGCAAGCCGCGCGCAGATGGTTCGTGCGACATGGATGCCGCCTTGCTTGGCGGCTGGCGCAATGCCCGGCACTGGCCGCCCGTCCGGCGTCGTCATCGCCGCGGTATCTCCGACGACGAAGATCTCGGGGTGACCCGGGACGCTGAGATCGGGCTCGACAATCACGCGGCCGACGCGGTCATGGGCCGCACCCAGCCACTTCGCTGCCGGCGATGCGGCGACGCCCGCCGCCCAGATCACGGTGCGTGCGGGGATGCGCTCGTCACCGGCGACCACGCCATCCGCATCGCAGGCCGTCACCGGCTTGCCAACACGCACCTCCACACCCAATCCCTCAAGGTCGCGCTGCGCCGCCGCTGAAAGCGCCTCTGGAAAAGATGCCAACACCCGCTTGCCGCCCTCGATCAGCAGGACACGCGCGAGACGCGGGTCGATCGAGCGAAAATCCCTAGCGAGCGCGTTGCGGGCGAGTTCGGTGATGGCTCCGGCGAGCTCGACGCCGGTCGGTCCGCCGCCGATGACGACGAAGCTGAGCAGCGCGCGGCGCGTCGTTTCGTCCTGCGCCGTCTCCGCGCGCTCGAAGGCGACCAGGATGCGGCGGCGGATCGCCGTCGCGTCGTCGATCTTCTTCAGACCGGGCGCGAACTCTTCCCACTCGTCGCGCCCGAAATAAGCGTGCCGCGCGCCGGTCGCGACGATCAGCGTGTCGTAGGGCACCCGCCCCGTCTCGGTGATCACCTCGCGCGCCGATTTGTCGATGCCGCTGACCCTCGCCATCAGCACGCGCGCATTGAGCTGCCGAGCGAGGATCGAGCGGATCGGCGCCGCGATATCGGCCGGCGACAATCCGGCGGTGGCAACCTGATAGAGCAATGGCTGGAAGAGATGATAGTTGCGTCGATCGATGACGGTC
>JANNTF010000949.1:0-1635 GCA_031403455.1 Alphaproteobacteria bacterium
CACCGCGGTGACACGCTCCAGATCGCCATCGCCCGTGAGCTTGATCTTCAACAACGGCCGCGACGCGGCGTCGCGCGCCGCGCTTTCCATATTGGCGGGCGTGTCGACGGACAGGGTGAAGGCCGTTGTCAGCGGCGCGGGCTCCGCCAGGCCGGCGAGCTGCCACACGCGCTTGCCGCTCTGCTTGGCCTCGAGGTCCCAGAGCGCGCAATCGAGCGCGTTGCGCGCCGCGCCCGCCGGGAGCGCCGATTGCAGCGCCGCACGATCGAGCCCGGCCTCGATGGCGCCGCGCTGACTCTCGATCTGCGCGAGGACGGACTCGACGCTTTCGCCGTAGCGCGGATAGGGCACGCATTCGCCGCGGCCGGTCGCCCCATCGCCCGTGATCGTCGCCGTCACGACGACGCTCTCCGTGCGTGCGCCACGCGAGATCCGGAACACGCCCCGGATCGGGAAGACCTCGCGCGCTGCCGCAAGCCGCCGCGCCGTCACTTGATTTTCACCATGCGGTCGACGATGCGCCCCACGCCGGTGCGTGATGGATCGACGCAGACCAGCCCGACGCGATCTTCCGTGCGCTTGATGGTGGTGTCCGCGGCCTTCGCCGACATGCGCGACGTGTTGAGCGACACGCCGATGCATTTCGCCTTCGCGTTGGTCAGCCGCGCATGGGCGACCGTCACATCGATGCACTCGCGCAGGTCAGGCAGCCGATATTCCGGCAAGCCACGCATGTGCGGACGGCCGGGCTCATGGCACATCACCAACGCATCGGGCTGCGCGCCGTGAATCAGGGATATCGTCACGCCGGCATAGGACGCATGAAAGAGCGATGCCTGGCCCTCGATCAGATCCCAATGATCCTTGTCGTTGTCCGGCGTCATCGTTTCCACGCAGCCGGCGACGAAATCCGAGACCACGGCATCGACCGATGTGCCCGAGCCGCCGATCAAAATGCCGGTCTGACCGGTCGCGCGAAATGTCGACTTCAGCCCGCGCTTCTCCATCTCGCCGTGGAGCGCCAGCGTCGTGAACATCTTGCCGATCGAGCAATCCGTACCCACGGTCAGCAACCGCTTGCCCTGGCGCTTCTTGCCGTTGGCGATCGGAAATTGTTCGGACGAATGACGCACGTCGAAGAGCTGCCGCCCCAGCGCCTTTGCCTTGGCCGCGATTTCCGGAATGTCGACCAGCCGCTGATGCAGCCCGCTGGCGAGGTCCAGCCCGGAGTCGAGCGCCTCGCGCATCACACTCATCCACGCCGGAGAAAATACGCCACCGCGATTGACGGTGCCGATGATCATCGTCTTGGCGCCCTTCGCCGCCGCTTCCTTCGGCGTCATGTCGGGCACCTTCGCATCGGCCTTGCAGTCGGGAAGCCGCACCTGACCGATGCACCATTCGGGCCGCCATTGCGCCACGCCGATCGACGTTTTGGCTGCCAGCGCGTCCTTGGCCTCGCCCAGGAACAGCAAGTACGGTCGCTTGATCTCCACGGATTTCGTCCCCTCTGCAGAAATGGATCATAAGTGTGGCGGAAGCCCTGCGGTGCCGACAAGCGCAACCACGACGCCACGACCAACCCCTCAGAGGCTGCGACGACACTAGAGGGCCGCGACGAGCGTGCCGACGACG
>JANNTF010000950.1:0-7749 GCA_031403455.1 Alphaproteobacteria bacterium
GACGACGAGCACAGGCAGCTCGATGTGTCACGTTCAATGAACTTCTGCCTAGGCGTGCGGGTTGGAGGCCATGGCGAGCAACGCCGGCCGGGTCGAGTTGAGTCGCGGGCGCCACAGCTGGCGGTCCTGCGCCTCCAGCAAGCGTGCGGCCATCTCGCGCAATGCCGCGGGGTTGACCTCCGCGATGAAGCCGCGCGTGTCGTCGTCGCCGAGATAGGCTTCGTAGAGCGCATCGAAGTGATGATCGCGCACCGCGTCGGTGGTGGCGGCGAAGGCGAAGAGATAGTCGATCGTCGCCGCCATCTCGAAGGCGCCCTTGTAGCCGTGGCGCTTGCAGCCGGCGATCCATTTAGGATTGATCGCGCGCGAGCGCACGACGGCGGCGATCTCCTCGCTCAGAGTCAAGGCGCGCGGCCGCTCGGGCAACGAGGTGTCGATGTGATAGAGCGTCGGCGCGCGACCGGAGAGCTGCTCGACCGCCGCGCTCATCCCGCCCTCGAACTGGTAGTAGTCGTCCGAGTCGAGAATGTCGTGCTCGCGATTATCCTGGTTCTGGATCACCGCCTCGACCCGCGCCAGGCGTCGCTCGAACTCGGCATGCGCCGCATGCCCTTCGCCGCCCGCATAGGCGTACCCGCCCCAGGCGACATAGGCGCGCGCAAGATCTTCGCGTGTCGACCAGCCCCGCTCATCGATCAAGGCCTGCAGCCCCGCGCCGTAGGCGCCGGGTTGCGGCCCGAAGATGCGCGTCGCCGCGCCTTCCGCGCGCGCGCGCGCCGCGAGGGGATTGAGATCGGCGGGCTCGTCGAGCGCCGCGATCTGCCGCACGGCGCGGTCGACGAGCTCGATCAGATTGGCGAACGCATCGCGAAACAGACCCGACACGCGCAAGGTCACATCGACGCGCGGGCGATCGAGCAGCGATAGCGGCAGGATCTCGAAGTCGGTGACGCGCCGCGAGGTGCCGTCCCAGGTCGGGCGTGCGCCCATCAGCGCGAGCGCCTGCGCGATGTCGTCGCCGCCGGTGCGCATGTTCGATGTGCCCCAGGCGGTGAGCGCGACGTGGCGCAGATGATCGCCGTGATCTTGCAAGTGACGCTCGAGCAGCGCGCTCGCCGAGGCCCAGCCGAGCGTCCATGCCGCCGGTGTCGGCACCGCGCGCGTGTCGACCGAGTAGAAATTGCGGCCGGTGGGCAGCACATCCGGCCGCCCGCGCGTCGGCGCGCCGGACGGGCCGGGCCGCACGCGCCGCCCCGCGAGGCCCCGCAGCAGCCCATCGATTTCGGCCGTTCCGCTCGCATCGATGGCGGGGCCCAGAATCTCATCGACCCAGCGCAGCACGGCGCGCGTGCGCGTCCATCCCGCCTCGGCGTGGCGCGATCCGGCGACCAGTTCGAGCGCATGGGTCTCCAGCTCCTCGCGGCGCGCATGCGTCGCGTCGACAAGCGGATCGCCGGCCAGCCCGAGATCCTCGGCGAGCGCACGGATCAGCGAGGCTTGCGCTTCGTCCGCGCCGCGCGGCGATCGCGCGATCGCGGTCAGCAGCTCGGCGCGCAGCTTCCCGTCGGGCGCACGTCCGAAGATGTGGAGACCATCGCGGATCTGGCGCTCCTTGATCTCGCACAGCCAGCCATCGAGACGCAGCAGCGCCTCGTCGACCGGCATCGCCGTGGCGAGTCCGCAATCGCGGTCGAGTCCGCTCGATGCCGCGAGGTCGAGGATCTCGTGCGCCAGCACGCGACAACGCCGCGGATCCTGCTGCGCCGCCTCGTAATACTCGTCGATCAGCCGCTCGAGCGCGGCGCCGTCGCCATGCGCGCCGGCGCGCGTGAGCGGCGGCGTGAGGTGATCGATGATGACCGCACCGGCGCGCCGCTTGGCCTGCGTGCCCTCGCCGGGATCGTTCACGATGAAGGGATAGAGATTGGGCAGCGCGCCGAGCGCGGCCTCGGGAAAGCAGGTCGCGTCGAGCGCGACCGACTTGCCCGGCAGCCATTCGAGATTGCCGTGCTTGCCGACATGCACGATGGCATGTGCGCCGAATTGCTCGCGCAGCCAGGCATAGAAGGCGAGATAGGAATGCGGCGGCGGCAGCGACGGATCGTGATAGCTCGCGGTCGGATCGATGTGATAGCCGCGCGCCGGCTGCACCGCGATCACGACATTGCCGAGCGCGAGCACGGGCAGGCGCAGGCGCCCGCACTCGAGTTCGCCCGGCTCGAACCACGGATCGGCTTCCGGCGCGCCCCAGCGCGACTGCACCTTGTCGCGCAATTCGCGCGGCAGGCGCGAGAAGAACGCCATGTACGCCGCGAGCGAGATCGTCTCGCCGCCGGCGCGCGCATGCCGACCCGGCAGCGCATTGGTCGGACCGGCGGTCAGGGCCCGCATCAGCGCGTCGCCATCGCGCGGGGCTTCGACGATGCGGTAGCCGGCGCCGGCGAGCGCGTTCAGGATCTCGATCACGCTCGCCGGCGTGTCGAGCCCGACGCCGTTGGCGAGCCGGCCGTCGCGATTGGGATAATTGGCGAGCACCAGCGCCACGCGCCGCGCGCTCGGCGGCGTACGGCGCAGCGCGACCCAGGCGGCGGCAAGTTCCGCCACGAACGCGACGCGGCTTGGCGCCGGCTGCATCACCATCACATCGGCCTGCAGCCCGTCATCGCGCCGCGCCAACCCCTTGAAGCCGATCGCGCGGGTGTAGATGCGGCCGTCGAGCTCGGGCAGCGCCACGCTCATCGCGATGTCGCGCGGCGGCAGCCCGCGGGAGCCCGCCGCCCAGGTTTCGATGCCGTCGCTCGACAGCGTCGCCTGCAGGACAGGGCAATCGAGCGCGGCGAGCGGATCACCCTCGCCGACCGCGAAGCTCGTGAGATTGATCACGAGTTCCGCAGTGGCGAGCGCGGCACGCAGGAAGCTCGCGGCGGCCGCGTCCTTGAGGCTCGCGACATAGATCGCGCGTGCGTCGAGACCCTTGGCGTTCAGCGCGTCGACCAGCGCGTCGACGGGTGCGAGATCGCCGGCCTGATAGAGCGCGCGATAGAACACGATGCCGACGAGGTGCCGGCCATGATCTTCGCTGCGATGGAGGCCGGCGCGTGGCACGATCACCGGCTCCGCCGCCGAAATCGTCAGGCCGAGGAGATCGCGGGCGTGACGCAGCAGATTCTCCGCATTCGCGGCGCCGCCTTCGCTCAGATAGCGCCACAGCCGCAGGAGCGTCTCGCGCGGCAAGGTGGAGCGATCGAACAGATCTTCATCGGGCCTGTCGTCGCCCGGCAGCAAGGCGAGCCGCGTGCCCTGCGCACGCGCGGTCGCGACGATCTGATCGACGCCATAGGACCAATAGCCGCGGCCGCCGAGCAGACGCACGATCACGAGCTTGGCGCCGCCGAGCGTCTTCTCGATGTAATCGTCCACCGACGCGTTGTGCTTGAGCTTGAGCCAATTGGCCGCGCGCAGGCTGGGCATGGTCGCGCCGAGTTCCACCACGAGACGCGCCTGCGCGGCCGCCAGCAGCGCGATCTCGCTGTCGGCCGCGGTGAGGAACACGATATCGGCCGGCGCCTGGCCAAGATCCACCGCGGCGGTCTCCGCGACCGCTTCACCCGGTGTGGCCAGAAGCAGATGCATCGCGCGTCGCTCCCGCTCAGCCCGACGCGAGCGCGCGCGTGATCGCGCCGCGATCGAGACCCGTGCGGCCGATGACGACGAGGCGACTCGCGCGGCGCTCATCCGCGTTCCAAGGGCGATCGAAATACTGCTCGATGCGCGGGCCCACCGCCTGCAGCGCGAGGCGTCGCGACTTGCCCGGCACGTCGATGAAGCCCTTCACGCGCAGCACGTCATGCGCGACCAGCGTTTCGGCGAGCCGCCGCGCGAAGGAATCCGGCTCGGCGATCGCCGGCAGATCGAGCGCGAAGCTCTCGAAATCGTCGTGATCGTGATCGCCGGCGGCGTCGATATGCGACGGCCGCGTCGCGAGATCGTCTTCAGCGCCGGCGTGCAGACCGAGCGCGATGCGCGGATCGACGATTCCGAACCGCGACTCGACGACGCGCGCACCCGCCCGCATGTGACCGCCCAGCACCCGCATCACGCCGGCCGCATCCGCATCGGCGAGCGCGTCGCGCTTGTTGAGGATCACGAGATCGGCGCAAGCGAGCTGATCCTCGAAGACCTCGGCCAGCGGATTGTCGTGATCGGGCGCGGGCGTCACGCCTTGCGCCGCATCATCGGCGAAGCGACCGGCGGCGACAGCGGGACCGTCGATCACCGCGATCACGCCGTCGACGGTGAGGCGCGCGCGCACTTCCGGCCAGGCCAGCGCCTTCACCAGCGGCTTGGGCAGCGCCAGGCCGGACGTCTCGACCACGATGTGATCGGGCCGGTTCGGGCGCGCGAGCAGCGCCTCGATCGTCGGCAGGAAATCGTCTGCGACCTTGCAGCACAGGCAGCCATTGGCGAGCTCGACGATGTCGCCGGGTTCACAGCTGTCGTCGCCGCAACCGAGCAACAGATCGCGATCGATGCCCTGCTCGCCGAACTCGTTGATG
This sequence comes from Alphaproteobacteria bacterium, assembly GCA_031403455.1. Classification (GTDB taxonomy): domain Bacteria; phylum Pseudomonadota; class Alphaproteobacteria; order CACIAM-22H2; family CACIAM-22H2; genus CAIOSQ01. Next base: position 4,557 of record JANNTF010000950.1, read on the forward strand.
ATCAGCGCCAGGCGCCTGCCCTGCGCGTGGGCGAGGAGATGACGCAGCAGCGTGGTTTTTCCCGCGCCGAGAAAACCGGTGATGATCGTGACTGGAATTCTCATGCCCGCTCCTTGAGTGTGATCGGCAAACCCGCCGCGATGAACACGACGCGCGCGGCGATTGCGGCGATGCGCTGATTGAGCCGTCCCTGGTGATCGCGAAACATCCGCGCGAGCGCGTTCTCCGGAACGATACCGAGGCCGACCTCGTTGCTGACGAGGACGATGGGACAGATCGGGCGCTCGAGCGCTGTCGCCAGCGCCTCGGTTTCGACCGGGATGTCGCGCCCGGCATGCAGAAGGTTGCTGAGCCACAGCGTGAGGCAATCGACGAGCAGCGCACGCCCAGCCCGCGCCTCGCGCCGCACCGCCTCGACGAGGTCGAGAGGCGCATCGAGCGTGATCCAATCCGGCCCGCGCTGATCGCGATGGGCCGCGATGCGCGCGCGCATTTCCGCATCGAGCGCCTGCGCGGTCGCGACATAGATGCGCGCGCCCCCCGGCGGCGTGAGCGCACGCACCAGCGCCTCGGCGTGCCGGCTCTTGCCCGAGCGCGCGCCGCCAAGCACCAGCGTCACGCACGGCGCGGCCTGGTCTGTGCTCATCGTCGCCGAGGAACGGCAACGCGGTCCCTGAAATTCATGGTGCCATCCTCCCGCCGAGGATTGGGTTGCTGGGCACACGTCGCCGATTGGCCTACGCGCGGCATCCAGGAGGTCTCCTGGCTCGGGGTCGTCGACCGGGTCCACCTTCCCGACGGAACTCTCCGTCAGTGGTTGTCCATGGAACCGATCTCGCCGCTTACAGTTGCGGGGGCAGCGCCGGCATCGGCGGATCTCTCCGCCTCACCGATCTTCCCTGTCCGGATGCGAGGAGCTTGGTAGCAAGGTTTACGGCCGACGGCACGGAATTCCTTGCGGGCGCGGCGGAGCGTCTACGGCGCCGGCCAGTTCAGGAGCCCGAGGCGCCAATTATGGCCCTTGCCCGGGCCGTCGATGTGATCGAGACGCGTGAGCGACAGGGTGTCGACGCTGACCGCCAGCGCCGCTTCCGGCGCAAGACCGATCGCATGCGCCACCGCGGCGCGAATCGTACCGCCATGCGCGACGACGACGATGTCGCGCCCGGCATGGCGCTGCGAGAGTGCGCTGAACATCTGCCCGACCCGCTCGACCACCGCGGCGAAGCTCTCGCCGCCGGGCGGCGTTTGGATGGCCGGTGCCAGCCAGAAGCGATGCGCCTCCGCCGTTTGTCCGTAGGCGCCGATCTCGCGATAGGTCTTGCCCTGCCACTCGCCGAAGCTCTGCTCGAGGATCGCCGGCTCGATCTCCGGTTTGGCGACGGCGGGGCGCCCGGCCGCCTTGAGCTGCTCGGCGATCGCCGCGGCGGTGCGCTGCGTGCGGCTGAGCGGCGTCGCGTACCACAAGGCGCCGTCCGGCACGCGATGGGCCAGGGCCTTGAACGAGGCGACATCGGACACGTCGCATTCCACATCCATCTGACCATAGACGCGGCCATGGGTGCCGACGACGGGGGCGTGGCGGATCCACCACCATCGCGTGACGATTGCTTCGCTCATGGAGTCTCTCTCGGGATCGGGACGGTTCAGGGATTGGCGATGAAGACCAGCAGGAAGCCGATCTCCGCAAATTGTTGCACGGCGCCGAGCACGTCACCGGTCTGCCCGCCCAGGCGCGCGCGCGCGATCAGCGCGGGAATGGCGGCGGCGATCGCCGTGCCCGCCATCACGACCAGGATCGTGAGCGGCTCCGACACCGGGGCCAGCGCCAGCGCGGTCAGGAGAATGCCGATCGCGACCGCATCGGCCGTGCGGCTGCGATCGGGAATGCCCGCCGCATGCGACTGGCCCTCGTTGCGCGCCGGCGGCAGCAGGAACATGACGGGCGCGATCGCGGTGCGCGAGGCGATCGCCGCGCCGATCAACGCGCAGACCGTGTCGAGCGTGACGCCGGTGTAGCTGATCGCGCTGGTGCGCAAGGCCACGGCGAGGATCAATGCGAGAGCGCCATAGGTGCCGATCCGGCTATCGCGCATGATCGCCAGGCGCTGCTCGCGCGTTCGGCCGCCGAGCCCGTCGGCCGTATCGGCGAGCCCGTCCTCATGCAGCGCGCCACTGATGATCACCGCCGCCATGACGGCCAGCAAAGCGCCCAGGAGCGGCGCGAGACCGGCCAGATCGGCAAGAACGAAAGCGAGCGCGGCGGCGGCGCCGATGGCAATGGCGGCCACCGGAAAGGCGCGCACCGCATGCGAGACGCCGTACTGGGTGTCCAGCGGACGCAGCCGAACCGGCAGGATCGTCAGGAAAACCACGGCCAGACGCAGCTCGCCAAACCAGTTCCAGGGCCGATCATGGGGTCCGGGCGACGGCTTCGCCGCAGCCTCGGCAGGCGGCGTGCTGGCGGGCACGGCGTCGAGGAGCGGTGGCTGGGCAGGGTTCTCGTCTGGCATCGGCCCGAATCGAATGCGGGAATCTGTGTATAAGCCCGAGCGCCGCGTCGTTCCAACGTCGCTCGCGATCAAGAAACGTTACGGATTGTCATGACCTCTCCTGAAACCGCCGCGTCGCTCCTGGAGATCCGCCGGATGCTCGTGGAGCTCCCCGGTCCGGATCTCTCCGCCCGCACGCAAGCCGTGACGCACGAGGCGGGTCTCACCAAGCCGCCGGGCGCGCTCGGACGGCTCGAATCCCTCTCCGAGTGGATGGCGACCTGGCAAGGCCGTCATCCGCCCCGGCTGCGGCGGCCACGCGTCGCGGTATTCGCCGGCAATCATGGCGTGGCCGCGCGCGGCGTCTCCGCCTATCCGGCCGAGGTCACGCAGCAGATGGTCGAGAACTTCATCGCCGGCGGCGCGGCGGTGAATCAGATCTGCCGCAGCGTCGACGCCGATCTGCGCGTCTATGAACTCTCGCTGGAGATCCCGACGGGTGATTTCACGTCTGGCCCTGCGATGAGCGACGAGGAATGCGCGCGCGCGATGGCCTACGGGATGATGGCGGTGGAGCCGGGGATCGATGTCATCGCGCTTGGCGAGATGGGCATCGCGAACACGACCGCCGGCGCGGCGCTCTGCCTGGCGCTGTTCGGCGGTTCGGCGGCGGATTGGACGGGGCCCGGCACCGGTGTGGC
>JANNTF010000951.1:0-10120 GCA_031403455.1 Alphaproteobacteria bacterium
ATCGTCGCCATCGTCAGGACCACCGCCGTCGTCAGGCCCGCCACCATCATCGGGCCCGTTGCCGTCGTCGCCATTGCCGTCAGAGGAACCGGAGCGGCTAGAGAGCGCTCGCCCTGATCCATTTGTGGCGTCGAAATCACCGCCACCGACGGAAATCCCGCGGACGCCAGCTTGCACGCCGCCAGCTGTGCCGTCGTGATTCAGGGCGAGCGACCGCGTGCCGCCATTGCCCAATCCAGAATATTCCCCGTCGTCCGTCACTTCTTCCGCAGCCGCCGCGACGCTGCCGGGAACCGCCATTTCCTTGACGTCGGCATGCTTCGCTGTGCCGAGATTCTCGCCGCTGCCGTCCTTGCGCAGACCTGTCCCGCCATCGCGCGGCAAGCCATTGCCGATCGCATTCAATGCACTGAAATTGCCCGAGCCGTCGTCGTCCCCTTGCACGCGCCCGCCATCCGCGGAGTCGCGCTGATGCGCACGCGTCAATTCGGCAATGCCGATTCCGAGCAGACCTGCGGCGGCGGCGGTCGCCCAGCCGAGCAAGGCCGGCGGTACGCCTTTGCGCTTCGTTGCTGCCCGCTTCGCTTTGGCTTCAGCCTCCGGGCCCGCCTCGACGTCCTCGGGTACGTCTTTCAGGCGTACGATTTCGACCATGGCATTCCCCTCGGAACTCTGGACTCAATCATGACGTAAAACTTTCGACGCCAAACCTATCGCCGCAAAACCAATGGTAGCAAGCCACCTGATGGTCTAGGCCACTCGTGCTCTTCACTGACCGAAGTAGAGTTTCGGCGGAAAAGCCGAGTTCTGTGTGCGCTTCGTCAGAGATGAGTGTGGGCCGGAATTCGCGACCCATCCACCGACTGCAAGTTGTCTCCATGCCCATCATTCAGGCCGCCCTGACCGATCGCGCCTGGGCGAGCAAAACCGCCTGAGCAACGACCTGATCGAGGGCGCCCCGGCGATCGGTGATCTCGGCCGCGGCGCGTTCCGCCGCCTGGGCGATCGTGGCATCCCGTGCCATTCGATCGATGCCGCGCGCCAGGACATCCGCCTGAAACCGCCCGCGCACCGCGCGTCCGGCCCCGATCTGCGCCACGGCGGCTCCCGTGAGATGCTGCTCGAGGTGACGCGACACAATCATCTGGGGCACCCCCATCGCCAGCGCCGTCTCCGCGGTGTTGATGCCGCCGTGATGGATGATGACCGACGCGGTGGCGAGCACCTCTTCGAGCGGCGGCACGCTGCGGTGCAGCAAATGGCCGCGCGCCGCGAATTTCGCCACTAACTCGACGCTCGCCTTGCGAATGAAGGCGGCACCGCGCGTCGTCGTCGCCAGCAGCCCGTCCAGCAACGACTCCGCCATCGGGCTGTCGGCCGCGACATAGGCAAACCAGCTCGGCGCACCTGTCGGACGCGCGCGCTGCGGCGGCGATGGGGCCATCGGCCCGAGGGCGGCGACGCGCCGGTGCGGCGCATAGGGATCGAGGCGCGGCCAGGTGCAGACGCATTGCCCATCACCGCCGACCAGCGATGGCAGCGAATCGACCTCGGCGCGCCCGTCCTCGGCCAGGAGGCGATTGGCGATCGCCAACAGATCCGCCTCGACGAGGCTCGACTTGCCGCTTGGGTTGATGTCCGGGAAAGTCGCCAGGCTAGCTGGCGGCACCGCGAAGCCGCTGCCGACGACAAGCATCGGGATCTCGCGGCGCGCCAACGCCAGGGCGAGCACCGGGCTGAAATCGCCAACCACCAGCGACGGCTGGACGAGATCGACCAGGGAGCGCCAGACATGGGTGGCGGCGCGCATGCGCTCGAGGTCGCCAAAACCAATGACACCCAGGATGTCGGCGAAGTTACGCGCGAAAAAGCCGCCCTCGCCGGTCCGCATCGACGTCACGAGCGGCGCCTGCAGAACCGGAAAGCGGGAGCGACGCAGCCGCTGCATGGTCCCGAAAGCATCACGCACCGCGAAGACGGGCTTGAAGCCGTCCATGGCGAAGCGCTCGGCAAGCGACAGAAGCCGGCCGACATGACCCATGCCGTCGCCGAGTTCCCACGCCAGGAGAATGGTCGCGCCGCTCTTCATGATCCTGGATTCACGCCCCGCCTTTGCGTTCACTGCTCGCGGAAAGCGCGCCGGAAGCTGTCGGTCAGCGGCGTCACAAGATAGGACAGGAGTGTCCGCTCCCCGGACGCAATCAGCACTTCGGCCGGCATGCCGGGCGTCAGGCGGATGCCGAGAAGCTTCTCCAGCTTGACGACCTGCTCCTCGTCGATCTGCACATGCGCGCGATACGTCGATACGCCCGATCGCTCGTTCACGAACGCGTCCGGCGAGACATAGATCACGTGGCCATGGATCATCGGCACGACGCGCTGCTTGAACGCCGTCAGCCGGACTTCAGCCTTCAGACCCACAGTGACGATGTCGATGTCCTGCGGCATCACGTTGACTTCGATGATCAGCTTCTCCTTGCCGGGAACGATCTCCAGGATCTGCTCGCCAGGCTTCACGACGCCGCCGATCGTGTTGAAGCGAAAATTGACGACCATGCCGGCGACCGGCGCGACGACCTCGCGACGTAGCTGGATGTCCGTCGCGGTGCGCTGACGCTCCTCGGTCTCGACGATCCGATTCTCGACCTCGCGCAGTTCCAGCGCCACCTCGCGTTGAAAGTTGTTCTGCAGCTGGTTCATCTGCAGCTCGTTCTCGGCGATCGATTGGCGCGCGCGCGCGATCAGGCTGTTCTGCTCATCACGATTGCCCTCGAGAGCGGCCGCTTGACGTTGCAGCGCCAGGAGCCGCGGCTTCCTCTCGTAACCCTGGGTCACGAGCACCCGGACCGTCGCCTCTTCCTCGCGGATGAACTGAAGCTGGGTCTGAAGCGATCGGGCGATCGCCTCGTAGGCACGGATCTCGGCGTCAAGCTGCTGCACACGCCGCTTAAGGATCGAGGTCTGTCCCTCGATGCTGCGCCGCCGCTCGCGGAAGATTGACGTCTGCTGCGACAGAATATCGGAGATGCGCGCCTGCGCACGTCGACTCAGAATATCCTCGGGAAATACCAGATCGTCGATGCGCTCCGCCTCGGCCCTGAGCCGCGTGCGCAGCGCACGCTGTGAATCGTAGAACATGGAGAGCAGGTCCGCCGACGCCCCTGTCTGCTCGTCGTGCAGCCGCATGACGACCTGCCCGGGCGTGACCATCGAGCCTTCCTGCACGAAGATTTCACGGATCACGCCGCCTTCGAGATTCTGCACGACCCGCCGATTGCGCTCGACCTTGATCACGCCGGTGGTCACGGCAGCGGTCGACAGCGGCGCGCTCATGGACCAGCCGACGAAGCCGGCCAAGAACGCCAGGATCGCGATGAAACCCGCAAGCGCGTATGTCCAGATCCGCGGCGCACTCGGCACCTCGAGGCCAGTTGCCGATTCGTGGCCGATCCCGTTTTCGAACATGACCTTGCTCATGGCCCCTCCTCCGTCAGTCCCGATCAGGATACGTGTTCGAACTCAGAGCGCCTTGACCTGGCGAAGTCGCTTGGGCGGCGCGGAGGCGTCCGGTGGCGGCACGGCCGGCGTCGCGTTGGCCGCGAGCCGTTGTGCATCGTTCACGCGCATGCGCTCAAGAACCGCCGTACGCTCTCCTGATAGCATGACGACACCGTCACGCAAGACCACCACGCGGTCGACGCACTCAACGAGACTCGGCCGATGCGTGATCAGCACGACCGAGCAGCCTTCGTCCTTGAGATGCTGCACCGCTTTCACCAGCGCTTCCTCACCCTCGAAATCAAGATTGGAGTTCGGCTCGTCGAGTACGAAGAAGCGCGGACGGCCGTAGATCGCGCGCGCCAGGGCGATGCGCTGACGCTGTCCGGCGGAGAGCAACGCACCGCTCTCCCCGATATCGGTGTCATAGCCCTTGGGCATGCGCAGCACGAGTTCATGCACCCCGGCGATCTCGGCCGCACGCACGACCTCCTTCGAATCCGGTTCCCCCATGCGCGCGATGTTCTGCGCGATCGACCCCGCGAAGAGCTCGACGTTCTGGGGAACGAAGCCGATCGAGCGCCCGAGATCGTTGCGGTTCCACAGCCACACATCGGCCGAGTCGAGCCGTACATTGCCGGCGGTCGGACGCAGCAGCCCGACCATGAGTCGCGCCAGAGTGGACTTCCCGGCCCCCGATGGCCCGAGCATGGCGAGCGCCTGGCCGGGCTTCACGTCGAAGCTGACGCCCTTGACGATCAATCGATCGGTACCTGGGATCGCGTAGGTGACGCGTTCCACCTGGAGGACGCCCGTCGGGTCGGGGAGCGTCATGCCCTCGCTGCCTGGCGCCGCCTCCGAGAAGAATTGCCGCACGCGGTCATAGGCGGCGCGCGCGACGACGAAACCACGCCAGGCGCCGAGCGCCTGCTCGACCGGGGCCAGCGCCCGACCGAAGATCAACGAGGCTGACACCATCGCGCCGGCCGTGAGTTCCTGCTGCACCACGAGCCATCCACCGCTGGCAAGAATGCCGAGCTGCAACACCAAGCGGATGAACTTCGTTATCGCCATCACGGCGGATGTCCGGTTCGATGCGCGTTCCTGGTGATGATTGACGTCGAGATTATCGGTGGCCCAGAGCCGCGCGAGATTCGGCAACATACCCATCGCGGAGACCGCTTCGGCGTTGCGGCCCGTCGATTCAACCCGGCGCATGGCGCGCATCTGCGCCAGTCCGCTCTCACGCAGCGGCACGCGTGTCGCGATCTCGTTCGTGAACGCGATGACCATCATCAGCAGCGCGCCGCCGGCCGCGAAGCCACCGAGTGCTGGATGAATCATGAAGATCACGATCAGGTAGAGCGGCGTCCAGGGTGCGTCGAAAATCGCCGTCACGCCGGAGCTCCCGAGAAAACCACGAACAGCGTTGAGATCGCGCAAGGCCTCCGTGCCGTAGGCCTTTCCGCGCAGTGTATTGGAAATCGCCCGCTCGAAAGCCTCCGGGGCCAGAGCCTGATCGAGGAAGCTGTTGACCCGCGCAAGCAGGCGCTGGCGCAGGAAATCCAGGAACGCGAGCAGCGCAATGGCGATGAAAGCGATCGCCGTCAGGAAGATCAGCGTGTCGAAGCTCCGACTCGGCAGCACGCGGTCGAACACCTGCATCATGTAGAATGGCTGGGTCAGGAACAGCAGGTTGATCGCGGCGCTGAACATGCCGACGAAGATGAACGAACGCCGGGTCGCCTTGATGGCGTCGACCAGCGTGCTCTTCGGTTGTTGCGACGACGATTTCGAAGATGTCTTCATGGCATTCCGTCCCCTCAGATGGCGGCCGAAATCACGACGATCTAGATGCCCAGTCTCATGCGAACCAGACTCACCAACTCGCGGGTGACGCGCACCGCCCATTCCTCGTCGAGGCCGTAACGCGCCGCCGCGACGGACGCCGCGCTCGCCAGTCCGATCGCCGCCAAGGTCGCGACGACGCCGATCGAGAACAGCCGTACGAACCGCGTCCGGTCGCGGCCGCTATTGGCGAGATGCTCGATGATCGCTCCCTGGCGCAGCGCTTCGACCTGCGAGGAAAAATGCTGCATGGAGAAATCATACAGCATCGACTGCGCGCGAGCGCGATGCTCATCGGTTGGCTTGGGCATCTGCCATTCCGGCTGCGTGCCGTCATCGGCAGGCAGCGGCAGTGTCCTCTTCGCCTCATGCGCAGCGATTGCCATGCTCACCAGTTCCACAACCTCCGGCAGACCCTCCGACGCATCCGAACGCTTATGTCTCTTCAAGAACTTCAAGGGCGCTTCCTACTCTTTTCCGCGGCTTCAAACCCACGTGGCCGCCCGGAATCCGGAGCATTTCAATGCTCCGCCCCGATCCCACGCGGCTATGTCGCATGCTGCAGAACTCGATGACGTGTCTGCTCCGACGCCCCCCGCCACTTTGCTTTCACGATGCGTCTTCACCTCGACGCAATGTTGAACTCGTCGTCACACGCATCCGAGCCGGAAGCCGTGACGTTCTTCCCAGCCGCCGACCGTTGACCGCGTGGTCATGAACACTGCGATCGGGCGGTGCACCGCCGATGAGCAGGAGGATCAGATCCGCCTGCCTTCCAGTGCCGGTCTTGGCAAACACCTGCTGCAGATACTTACGCACGGTGTGCGAACTCACCCGCAATTCGGCCGCGATCGCTTCGAGCGCCGTGCCCTGGACGAGATGGCACACCAACTCGGTCTCGACCACGGTGAGCCCAAAGCTGGCCGCGGTCTCGCGGACATGCGGCCGGATGTCGGTCTGCGGATCAGACATCAGCGCCACGATCACCGGCGAGCGCATGCCCGACCGCGGCAATCCAACCGGAATCGGACAGAGATGCACGTTCAGGCTGCGATTGGTTTCCGCGTTCGAGAACACGATCGCGCGGCTCGACGCGCGCATGCCGCGTCGCAACTCGCCAAGGATCCCATCGAACGCCGCGCGCAAGGCCGCCATCTGGGTCGGATCCGTGGAGTAGAGTCCGGCATGAGACAGCTTGAGCGCGCCCGTTGCGGTCATCAGCTCGGCTGCGCATCGGTTGACCGAGATCGCCGTCGTTGCCACGTCGAGCGTGATCGCGCCGACACCGCGGTAGCTCACCGCCTCGAAGATCGCGTTACGCTCGGATTCGAAACCCAGGGACCGCGTATGCGCCCGCCACAAGGACCGCACGAATGGCAAGGCGTTGCCGAAACGCTTGCGATCACTCTGATTCATCACGCGATCGGCAGACAAATGCGTGAGCGAGAGCAAGACCGTCATGGCGCCTTCGCGCGCGAGGCAGGCGTTGAGCGACGACGACGCATGATCCCCGAGGACCATCGACCGCGATTGATCGCCGCGAGGGCCGGAGATCCAAGGCTCGCCCTGTGACAGACGCATTTCGAACTCGGCAAGCGTGCGAGCTTCGAGACGACTCCGCAGCAGCGGCGCCAGATTCTCGTCTGCGCAAACCTGAGCCACGGTCACGACAGATCGGCGACGCTCATCCACCTCATGTATCGAGATCGCATCAACACCGAACGAGCCCAAGAGATACCGCCCGAGATCAGCGGGTAGCGCTGGCGTACCCACCTTGTCCAAGAGCTTTAGGAAGCTGTCCGAGTCGACCCCTGCTGCGATCATTGATCTTCCATTGCCCTTGAATGAAGAAGGTGGCGTGGCATAACTGAGCAAGCGTCATGCCATCCCGACATCTCCCCGAAACATCAATGGGTAAGACGTCGTTAACGGTTAACGCAAATCTACGGCTGTAATGATTCCTGACACTTCTTCCTTACCCCTCAGTAGGAATCGCGGAATGACCGAATACTAATGCCATCCTCTGTTGTCGCGTGTGATGCAGAACACACTAATCTGGCCGCTCTATTTGAACGCGAGGCGTGTCTGCATCGACGCTACGCGAAGCTTTGTCCTCGCGCCAAGTTCAAGCTGATGACGTCCCGAACGCCGGATGAGGGAGCAATGGTTAAGAATTCTGAAAACGCGGGAGATCGGCACGTGCTGACAGCGATGCCGATGCGCAGCGTCGTCTACCGCTTCGGAAACGACGCTGCGATGTGCACCGCAGCATCAGAAATCTCCGCCGATGCGCTGCTGTTGGATCTCGAGGACTCGGTCGCGCCCAGCGAGAAACACGCTGCGCGGGCAAACGTCGCCCACGCCCTCGGGCAAGGCCGGTTTCGCGCCCGTACGATCATCGTGCGAATCAATGCGATCGACTCGTGCTGGTGCGACGACGATCTGCGCGCGCTCGCTGGACATCGGATCGATGCGATCATGTTGCCCAAAGCCGAGACCGGCGAAGCGCTGCGCATGCTGGCCCGGCTAGCTGATGCATTGGGAATCGATCGCGGCGTCGCCTTCTGGGCGATGATCGAAACGCCGGCCGGCGTGTTGCGCGCGGTGGATATCGCGACAGCGACTCCGCGACTCCAGGGGATCGCGGTCGGCACCGGCGATCTCTCGCGCGGCCTGTCTGGTTATCCTCGATTCACCCCGGAGCGACTGCCCCTGCTGCCCGCGCTCGGACAGTGCCTGCTCGCCGCACGCATGGCCGGGCGCATGATCATCGACGGCGCCTATCGCGATCCAACCGATACCGACGGGTTCACCGCAGCATGCCGCGCCAGCCGTGAACTCGGATTCGACGGCCGCACGATGGTCGATCCGGCGCTGGCGGTGATTGCGGATCGTGAGTATGGGCCGAGCGAGTCGGAACTGCACTGGGCACGTCGCATCGTTGCGGCGGTCGCAGCGGTCGGGCCTGGGGAACCGGCGCGCGTCGATGGCCGGCTCGTCGAGCCCGGCTATCTCACCCAAGCTCAGCGGTTTCTGGATCTCGCCGCCGCCATCGATGCAGTCGGCTGAGACAAGTCACGCGCGATCTGCCGCTCACGCGTGCCGCCGGATATCGGGTGGCGCCTCGCCCGGGCGCACGAGATGACAGGCGACGCTTCGGCCGCCGCCAAGATCCTGCGTCGCGGGTTCCTGAGAACGGCAGCGCTCCACGGCCAGCGGGCAGCGTGTGTGGAACGCGCATCCCGCTGGCGGCGCCATCGGATTGGGCACATCGCCGCCGAGAATCACGCGACCCAACCGCGCACCCGGTTGCGGACGCGGGATCGCCGACAGCAGCGCCTGCGAATAGGGATGAAACGGCCGCGCGAATAACTCGGCCACCGGCGCGAGCTCCACGATGCGCCCGAGATACATCACCGCGACGCGACTCGAAATATGCCGCACGACGGCGAGGTCATGAGCGATGAAGAGATAGGTGAGGCCCAGCTCGCGCTGCAGGCGCTTGAGCAGGTTGATCACCTGCGCCTGGATCGAAACGTCGAGGGCCGAAACCGCCTCGTCGCAGACGACGAGCTTGGGATCCAGTGCCAGGGCTCGCGCGATACCGATTCGTTGGCGCTGCCCGCCCGAGAATTCGTGCGGATGGCGATCCAGATGTTCGACGCCAAGTCCGACGCGCTCGATGAGCGCCAGCACGCGCCGCCGCCGCTCGGCGCGATCGCCGATACCATGGATGACGAGAGGCTCCGCGACGATCTGCGCCACCGTCTGACGCGGGTCGAGCGAGCCATAGGGGTCCTGGAATATCAGCTGGATGTCGGCGCGGCGTCGCCGCAGCGCCGCACCTTCGAGCGTCAACAGATCCTCGCCGGCGAAGCGAATGGAACCCGCCGTCGGTTCGATCAGCCGCAGGATCATCCGGCCGACGGTGGACTTGCCGCACCCGCTCTCGCCGACGACACCCAGCGTCTCCCCGGCATGAAGATCGAAGGACACGCCGTCGACCGCGCGCACCGTCCCGCGCCGCGCTCCGAAAGCGCTGCGGCGCACGGGAAAATGCTTCTTTAGATCCGAGATCTCGAGCAGCTTGACCGTCATGGCGTCCGCGTCAGGTCGAGATCGCGACGGCAGGCGGTGCGCCGCGCCGCAAGCGTGCGCAACGGCGGTTCCGCGGCCGCGCAAGCGTCTTCGGCGAACCGGCAACGCGGCGCGAAGCGACAGCCCGGCGGCAGCGCGAAGGGGCTCGGCACGACGCCCTCGATCGCGGACAATTCGTCGACCGCGCGGTCGAGTTCGGGAATGCTGTCGAGCAGACCGCCGGTATAGGGATGGAGCGGCCTCGCGAAGAGCGCCGCGGTCGGCGCTTCTTCGACCACGCGCCCCGCGTACATGACCACCACGCGATCGGCCTGCTCCGCGACGACGCCGAGATCATGCGTGATCAGCAGCATGGTCAGATGGAACTCGTCGCGCAGGCGATGCAGCAACTCGAGGATCTGCGCCTGGATCGTGACATCGAGCGCCGTCGTCGGCTCGTCGGCGATCAGCAGCTCGGGATTGCAGGCGAGCGCCATCGCGATCATCACGCGCTGGCGCATGCCGCCGGAGAGCTGATGCGGATAAGACGCCGCGCGCTCCGCGGCACCCGGGATGCCGACTTTCGCGAGCATCTCGATCGCCCGGTTCCAGGCGGCGGCGCGCGACAGGCCATCGTGCCGGCGCACCGCCTCGGCGATCTGCTCGCCCACGGTGAACACAGGATTGAGGCTCGACA